>NZ_AJWE01000008.1:0-217160 GCF_000281145.1 Rhizobium sp. CF142
ACACCCGCCGTTTCGGCTCGTCTAGTGTCGGGCTGGCCTCGGTCTTCTCACCATCCAAGATAGCCGGTTCGGCATCCACCGTCGTACTCTCGCTCGCCCCGACCGCCTCGACAACGTCTGCCGTTTTCGAAGAGATGGACGGTGGCGGATTTTCCCTGTCACGCTCAAGCGCTTCCGCGATGCGATCCAGCTTATTGTCGATGCTGGTCAAGGGCTTCAATGCATCGTCCACCTTGGCGGACTGCGAGCGTGTTTCCGCGATCCCCTCCTCCATCCGCCGGAGATGGGCATCGGTCATATCCTTGATCGCGTCGATTGTGGGGGTCAGCTCGAACCGGATGACATCCTCGGGCGGCCTGATTTCTCCAAGACGGGTACCGACGCCCTCCACGGCGACACCGAACTTGTCGATGATCGTCGAGAGCTTATCCGTCGTCTCACTCAGTTTCCGGGTCGCTTCCGCTGCCTGATCGGTCACCGACCTATTGTGGTCCTCGATGATCGATGAAAGCTTGGTCGCGGCCTCCTGGATCGGGATGATGGCCTCCTTGGAGATCGCCTCGATGACCTTGCGAATTTCCTCGCCGTTCTTTTCCGCTTGGCGACCGATCTCCTCAAAGCCCTCCGTCAGCATCTGATTGCTGACCCGGCGGTAGTTCGAGAACTCGCGAGCGGACGTGTCGAGCTCGGTTCGGACCCGTCGCGTCATCTCCGCAAGCTCGTGGCGGGCACTGCGTTCGATGTCGATCGGATCGCGGCGCATCTGGTTGAAGAGGATGCGTAGCGTCACGCCCGCGATTGTCGATGTCACCGCGATACCGAAGTTCCGGACGATCGTCTCGATCGAAGTCTCCCCGGCGAACAGGTAGAGGGATACACCAAGGCTCGAAAGCGTAAACAGGAACCCCATGTAATAGAGGTTGTCGCCCGCCTGCTCATTGTGCAGCCGGAAACCAGCCAGCGCTATCGACGCCAGGAAGTAGATCGCCATTAGCACCAGAGGCACTGCCGTCACGACAAATGTCGACCCGGCGGCGAGTTTCGCCGACCAGATGAAGATCATTCCCCCGATCGTCACCGCTGCGAACAGCACGATAGGAGCCCAGTCCCGAAACGCAGTTCTTCCCGTGTCGTTTGATGCCATCACTCCAGTCCCTCCAGACGGGTGAAACCAGCGAACTCGCCGTTATTCTTCTCTACCCAGGATTTCCAGAACGCAGCCAAGTCCTCCATCTTGAACTTCTGGCCCGGCCGCTGGAAAGCGAGGACTTTGACCTGCACCCCATCCAAAGACGTCCGGAATTTCTCTCGTGCAGGACTGCTTTCGAATTTGGCGATCGAAACGCCGTCGCGATAACTGGAAAACGCCGCAGTATGTTCGACCATATCCGAGGCAACATACAAGGTCTTCGGAATGCCTGCAGGCAAGGGCTGGAAGGCTTCGAGGTTTATGCGCTGGATACCCGCCATGATCGGCGAGAATTCACCCGAAGCGCCAGACCCGAGTTTGCCCGCGATTTCAGCCAGGGGCTTCTGGAAACCCTTCTCCCAACGTTGCTGCACCAGCTTCGGATTGCTGGTCCACTCGTTGGCCAGATCGCCGCTGCCCGGATTGCAGCCGTGGAAGGTTCTTTCAAGCTCCCCTTCCTTCTCGGTCAGCGCGTAGACGTCGATCGCTCCGTTGACCGGAACGCCGGAAACCAGCCGCTGAAACTGGTTCTTGAGGTCAAGGGATGTCGTGCCTGAAATCGGGTCGGTGACATCCAAAAGGATGGCCGTCTCGCTGGTCGGACCCGTCGTCGGGCAGAGAGATGCCTTATCGAGCGAAACACTAGACATCGCCTGGTACTTAAGCCAGCCAAAGGCTCCGATCATGGCAAGCGCGACTGCCGAAAGTGCAATCGTCGCCACAACAGCGCCCGTCGAAAAGCCGCCTTTTCTGGAACGACTGCTACGCCGCCTGTTCCGCGCCAACGCCTGCCTCCGGGAATAGATTGTCCAGTCTGTGGTACTGCTCGACGGCCGTCTCGAACGTGGAACCGATTTTTCTGATCTGATCGCTGAGTTCCGCCTGGGCGACCTGGATGCGTTCCGACAGAACGCGATCGTCCCATTCCTCGCTCGTTTTCAGGATGGGCGTTATCCGCTCCAGCTTGTACCCAGTCGTGAAATATTGAGGCTCCGGCTCTGTTCTCGCAGCCCGGTTCGCCTCGCGGTAAGCAGTGAGAACGGCGTTTGCGGTGCGCTCGAGATGGCTCTGGTACTCCGCGAAAAGCCCCGTGGTCCGCGTACGATGAGCGATGATGGCAGCAGATTCCTGGCGGCGCGAGCTCAAATCCCTGACGATCTCTTCGATCTTATCGTTATGGTCGTCGCGGATCTTACGAAGGTTGTCGATCAGGTCCAGCTTCCCAGAAATGTAATTTTGCCGCGCATCGTCCAGACGGCGCTGGACGCCGGCAAAACCGGGATACGGGTCGGTCAACATGCATCCGTCAATGAATGCAAGGATCGAGAAGAAAATCCCGATGGCAAAAAGCATCCATGAGTTCAACTCGACCAAGCCGAGCGGGTTCTCGTGAACTCGTCGAATGACCTCGGTCCCCGCCCCTTCCAGAATGGTGGCCGATACCTCGCGATAGTGGGCCAGAGCAAGGTTCACGGCCAGCGCAACGACAATATAGGCTGCAAGGCCAAGCAATCCCCCGAGCTTCAGTAGCCATGACCGGTGGACGAGATTTCGAACGCAGAAGAAGGCGAACAACAGCGCAGCGCCGATATTGAGCACCGCGAAGACAACCGCTTCGGTGATGCCGCCAATGATGCCCTGTTCGCTGCCCTTGGCCAGGAAGTTACCATTCATGACGATTTCGATGAGGACCAGGACCACTAGCAACGCGATCTTGACGCTCGTTGCCCCGGCGCTCGGTACCTTCGCCGCCCGATCCAGCCGATGCTGCCTCTTGAAAGACGTCATCTCGTCTTCGGCGATCTTGAGATCGCGGCGCAAGCCATGGAGTTCGTCGACGCCGCTGGCGATCTCCGCCTTGAAATCGGAAAGACTGGATGCGTTTGCCTGCCGGATGAGCCCGAACTGCCCCTCGAAATCGAGATTGCGAAGCCGTCCGTCGAACGTCTGGGACTGGTCCTCCAGAACTTGGTAGGCCGACGCCTTCTCCTGTTCGATACGGCCGACGATACGCTGCTCAACCTCGTCGAGGGACTGTGCCGACGGCGCGGGACGGTTAGCCCTTCCGTTGTCGGTACCCTTCTCCCGCACTTCCAGCGTCTGGACCAGTTTGTCCGTATCGAGTGACGGGAAAATCTCCGTGGATGCACGGAAGTCGTGACTGGATTCGCGAACACTGGTCCAGAGCTTGTTTAGTGCTTCAAACGGCAATGCGTCCTCATCGGAAACATGGTTGCGGAAATCCTAACTTGCAATGCGTAGCTCAGAGGTTGTGATCGGTCCAGCAGCTGCGTCAACGGTCGGGGTTTAATCGCTCACCACGGTTAACCTGTGTCGGAAAGAAAGACCCCGTCTTGGGCGGCGGGATAGGCACATCCGATGACACGATCGGCGCTCCACCGCTCCACACAGGCTATTGAGCAGAACGTACCCTCCGATCCCAAGGATCGACAACAAACAATGAAGCGTATCGGAGCTTTCAGCATCGCGGCGCGCGATTAGCGCGCGAAAGCGGGAATTCGCGTCGCACGAAGGCGTGAGGAGGGCAGCCGCAGGAGCGTCGGCGTCAGTCGACGCGGGACCGACTGCCCCGCGCCATCGTGTTCCGCTTTCCGGCCGACGTCGCGACCGGTGGCGCTCATCGTAGTCGACGGTCGGGTTGCATCCTCTCATCTTCCCAGGCACACCAGTGCCGGCGCTCGGAAACAACCCGCCGCGTCAAGCTCGGCACTATTGCCGTCATAGACAACTTACGTGCCCCCAATTGTCGCAGAAGCGCGTCAAACGACCGCTCTCAAAAGCGACTTTCCGTGAGTGTCCCCCGAAGCGCTACATGTTCTAGAGGAAGATGAGGATGATGAACGCCCGTCAGTGCAACCACTACAAAAAGGAATGTCGCAAATACTGACGAGGCGATACCCCGATTTCGTTTTTTGGATTTTCGTCTGAAAAATGACACCGAAGATCCAACCACGAGGGCAAGGAACCAAAAAACCAAGAATTCGCCGAATCCTTGCGTGATGATTTCTGACGGTGAGCGGAACAAGCCAAAGATCGATTCAAATCCTCGAACCGACTCGTACACGTTCATTAAAACAACCGCTAACAGCGAAGTGATTGAGGAAACAAATAGGAGCCGTCGCATCTGATCCTTGATATTGCTCGAATTGGCGATTGACCCTATCAGATCTCCTGTTTCTCTCGGGTTATGACATTGGTTAAAATTGACAGCGACCCTGCGCAGCAAACCAACCGCGGAAGTAAAAGACGATGACGTCCCCTCCGCCATCCATTGCAATCGACTGCAGTGCCTTGAGGACTCATGCCAACCTAAGACTTAGCCGGCGCCAGCACGAAATCGTACTCGACCTGCCAGAATTTTCCCTCGAATCCGAGCTCGTTTGCGCGCGCGGGATCTTCCGTCAGCTTGAAGTCGGCAAGAAGGCTCTCCTTCACACCAAACACTGCGTCCGAATGGATGTAGGGATCGTCGGGATCAAAGATGTGCGTAACAAGTGTTTCGAACCCTTCCGCCTTGATGATGTAATGCAGATGCGCCGGCCTGAAAGGGTGTCGGCCGAGCGCACCCAACATCTGCCCAACCGGCCCGTCATCGGGGATCGGATAATATTTGGGCTTGACCGCGCGGAACCAATAGTGCCCGTCCTTTCCCGTTCGAAATACGCCGCGCAGGTTGAAATCCGGCTGGATGCCTTGCTGCTGCACGTCATAGAAACCTTCGTCATTGGCCTGCCAGACATCGAGGACGGCATTAGCGATCGGCTTGCCATCGGTATCCAGGATGCGGCCACCGATGACCATGTCCTCGCCCTTGTGGTCGAGGCAGATATTGGCACCTATCGGCAGTTCCGGCGCATCGGCGACATGGAACGGTCCGAGTACCGTGCTCTCCGAGGCGCCGGTGGGTTTGCGATTGTTGATCGCATCGACCAGCATCGAAACACCGAGCACATCCGACAGCAGGATGAATTCCTGCCGCCAGTCGGTACAGGTGTGGCCGGTGCGCGTGAGGAAAAGGATCGCATCCATCCACTCCTCCTGCGTCGGTTCCAGTTCCTTCACCGCCTCGTGGAGCTTGCGGGTGACCACTTCCATGATCACCTTCAACCGCTCGCTCTTTGCCCCGCCATTGCGGCTGGTGACGACGTCGACCGAATTAGCCTCGGTGAAATAGCCGTTTTCTTCAGTACCCATGACGACCTCAGCGATCCAGGATTGTTTTCAGGACACGGCGCAGTTCGGCTTCCGGCTCTGAGACCGCCGCATGCGAACGCCAGGCGACATGATGATCGGGACGAACGAGCAAGGCGCCGGAATCGCTGATCGCGCGCGTGCGCGCCCAGTCACCCGTCAGATCCTGCCAGACCTGCCGGGGGCCTATCTTATGGACGGCGATCGGCACTCCGAATTCCTTCGACAGCGCCTTTGCCGCGGAAACCCAGCCGTCGCCACCGATCCCGGTCAGGATCGTGAAGAGGCCATGACCGGTGAGATCGAGGCTGGAAACCTTTTCACCCTGCGCCCCGAAGAGCCAGACATGCGGCAGCCTTGCACCAGGCCATGTCGTCGGCTGGCAATGAAGTTCGGCATCCTTTTCGAAGGCGGGTTCCGCCTGCCCGTCCTTGACGATCGCCTTCGATGCATAGCGATGGTTCATTTCGACGCCATGAGCATCAAATTCATAGACCTTATAGGCAATGGCGTCGCGGATTGCCGCGCGCTGGCGTTCGGCGGCTTCGCCGTCATCGCAACGCGCGTCCATGTTCTGCTGCATCTTCACCGGATCAACGGAATCCAGAAGGCCAAGCGCCTTGAAGATCGGACCGAATTCCTCGATCGATTTGTTGGCGCGGGTGACGATCTGCTTGGCGATCGGCGCGCGCTCGGCCTGATAGCTGTCGAGAAGGCCCATTCCAGCCTGTCCTCTGATCACCATGGCAAGCTTCCAGGCAAGGTTGAACCCATCCTGGATCGAGGTGTTGGAACCGAGGCCGTTCGATGGCGGGTGTCGGTGCACGGCATCGCCCATGCAGAAGACCCGGCGGTTAGACAGGGTCGTCGCATACATGTTGTTCACCGTCCAGGTGGAGACCGACTTGATCTTCGGCTCAAGGTCGGGAACGCCGACCAGTTCACGCACGACCTTGGTGGCAAAAGCGTTGTCGACGGCAGGCGCCGGCTGGTTGATGTCATAACCCCAGACGATCAACCACTCATTCCAGGGCCGCACCATGCGCACGAGGCCCATACCGATACCGCCGACATCGGCGCCTGGCTGCAGCACCCAGTAAAGCACCGAGGGACGATGGGCGACATAGCGCGACAGATCAGCCTCGAAGAGGATATTCATCGAGCCGGCGACCCCCATCCGGCCCTCGAAGGACAGGCCGGCATGTTCGGCGACCTTCGAATTGCCGCCGTCTGCGCCGACGAGGAATTTCGAGCGGATCGTCACTTCCTTGCCCGTCAGGCGATCTAGGCAGGTCGTCGTGACCCCATCAGCATCCTGGACGTGGCTCAAATATTCGGTCGACATGCGCGACTGGGCGCCGCGCGAGCAGGCCGTCTTGAAGAGCAGCGGCTCCATATAGGTCTGCGGCAGGTCGTTCATCCGACCTGGCGAGGACAGGAGATGTTCGGCGCGCGACAGCGGATGATTGCCCCAGCTCTGCATGCGGCCGATTTCCTCGCCGGCCACCGCCGTACAGAAGACGTTCTGGCCCATCAGGTCCTGTTCGGTCGCAAAGAGATAGGCCTCGTCTTCAACATCCCGGCCGAGATCGCGCAGGACCTCCATCGTGCGCTGGTTGGTGATATGCGCTCGTGGCGTATTGGCGAGCCAGCGATAGCGATTGATGATAAGTGGCTCCAGACCGTAGCTCGCAAGCAACGCGGCGGTCGCCGAACCCGCAGGTCCCGTGCCTATGATCAAGACGTCGGTGGTGATATCAGCCATTCGGCCCTCCCTTTTCATTTGGTAGAACAGGTCCGCCCCTAAGCAGGCGGCGAACCGGAAAGAGTTCCCAACCGGTGCGGTCGGATATCAGCCCCCAGAGCCCCCGGGGCGCAAACAGCATGGTGACGATGGCAAGCGCCCCGAGCGCCAGAAGGTACCAGGAGCCGTAGGCCGAAAAGGCGTTCCGCAGGAAAAAGAAGACCAGCACGCCAAGGATTGGTCCTTCGATCGTGCCGATGCCACCGATGACCGTGATGAAGATGACATAGGCCGTCCAGTCGGTCAGCGAGAAGGCGGCATCGGGCGATATCCGCCCCTTCTGGAGATAGATGAGCGCGCCGATGATGCCGGTGATGAAGGCCGTCAGCAGGTAGATCATCGTCTTCAGCCGGCGTGCATCGACGCCGAGTGCACGCGCAGCCGTCTCGTTGTCGCGCACTGCGGCAAGGCCGAGACCCTGGCGGCTGCGCAACAGCTTGTAGACGGTCGCGATCGTTGCGGCCGTAACGATCAGTGCGAGCCAGAAGGACAGGGCATCGGCTGCCGCGGCCGCCCGCATGCCAAACCAGTCTTCAAGCATAGAGATGCCGAGCATGTCGCGGGTCGCATCCCGCGGCAGCGACGTGCCGGTGCCGCCGCCAAGCACCTTCCACTGGGCAAGCAATAGCCGCCCGACTTCGGCAATCACCCAGGTTCCGATCGCAAAATAGGGGCCGTACAGGCGAAAGGCGAAGAAAGCCGTCGGTACGGCAACCAGCATGGCCGAGACGCCGGCAAGTGGAATGGCGAGGATCGGATCGAGCCCGGCAAGGATGACGAGACCGAAGAGAGCATAGGCACCGCAGCCGACGAAGAGCTGCTGGCCGACCGAAATCAGCCCCGCATAGCCGGCAAGCAGGTTCCAGCTCTGCGCCAGGGTCAGCATCGTCAGGATGAAGAACAGATCCTGCACCACCCCGCGTGGCAGGAAAAGCGGTGCTGCCGCAAGGCCGGCGAGCCCAACCAGGCAGACCAGCGAAAAGACCTGGGACAGCCGTGTGCCTGTTTCGATCCTCCAATCCGGGGATGCTTGACTATCGGTCGTCATGATTTCCAAACCCGTGGTCATGGCGGGGCCTCAATCGACAGCGCGCGGAAAGAGGCCGCGCGGCCGTAGGAGCAGAACGATCAGGAAGGCGATATGACCGGCAAGGATCTGCCATTCCGGATTGATGGCGGCGCCGATCGTCTGCGCCAGCCCGAGGATGACGCCGCCGACAAGCGTACCCCAGAGCGATCCGAGACCGCCGATGATCACAGCTTCGAAAGCATAGATCAGCCGCGCCGGCCCGGCCGTCGGATCGAAATTTGCCCGCATGCCGAGATAGAGTGCGGCGATCGTCACAATCATCATTGCCAGTCCCGTAGCGATCGCAAAGATCGAGTTCGGGCGAATGCCCATCAGGCCAGCCGTGACCACATCATCCGACGTGGCGCGGAAGGCGCGCCCGAGGGCCGTGCGATAGATGAGCTGGTTCAAGGCGACAATCACCACGACAGCCGAGCCGGAAGTCAGAAGCGGCATCAGTCCGGCATTGATGCTGCCCAGCTGCAGCGAGGCCGTCTCCAGAGACCCGGCGGAGATCCTTCTGCTGTCGGCAGTGAAGGCCTCAAGAAGCCCGTTCTGGATGACGATGGAGAGGCCGAAGGTCACAAGCAGCGGCGGCAAGACATCCTTGCCGAGCGTGCGGTTGAGAAGGTGGTATTGCAGCAGCCAGCCGATCGCAAACATCAGGGGCGCTGCAATCAGCGCCGCGATGAACGGATCGAGGCCGAGCGACGAAACGAGAAGCAGAATCAAAAACGCTGCCAAAACGATGAGGTCGCCATGGGCAAGATTCACAAGCCGCATGATGCCGAACACCAGGCTGAGGCCGGCCGCAAACAGGGCATAGAGCCCGCCGAGCAACACGCCCTGAAGAAGCGTATCAAGCCAGTTCATCGCTGTCGGCTCCAAAATAGGCTGCATGGATCTGGGTCCGATCGAGGTCCGCCGGGCGCCCGCTCAGGGTGATCCGTCCCTCCATCATGCAATAGACGCGATCGGCGACCTTCAGGGCCTGGGCGATATCCTGCTCGACGACGACGATCGCCATCCCGGATGCGCGAATACGGCTGAAGGCTGCGTAGATATCCTTGATGACGACGGGCGCCAGACCGAGGCTGAGTTCATCGCAGAGCAGGATCTCCGGATTCGACATCAGGGCACGGCCAATTGCCACCATCTGCTGCTGGCCGCCAGAAAGCGCGGTCGCCGGATTGCCTCTTCGCGCTTTCAGGATCGGAAACAGCGTGTAGACGCTTTCCAGCGACCAAGGGCCGGAGCGCTTACAGCCGTAGCTGCCGACCTGCAGATTTTCTTCCACCGTCAGCGAGGCAAAGAGCTTGCGCCCTTCCGGCACGAGAGCGATGCCGCGGCGCACGATATCGAAAGAAGGCATTGCACCGATCGCCTCGCCCCGATGCAAAACCATATCAGCCCGGTTGGCAATCACGCCTGCAATCGAGCGCATCAGCGTCGACTTGCCTGCCCCGTTGGCGCCGATGACGGCAATCGTCTCGCCGGCATCGAGATCAATATCGATGCCGAAAACGGCTTGGAAGTCGCCGTAAAAGGCCGTCAGGCCGCGGGTTTCAAGAAGGCTTGCCATCAGACCTCCATACCGAGATAGATGGCGCGCACCTCGTCCGAAACCATGATCGCCTCCGGTGAACCGATACCGACGACACGCCCGAAATTGAGAACCAGGATGCGCTCGGCAACCGCAGTCAGCGCGTGCAGCACATGCTCGATCCAGATGATGCTCATGCCGCGCTGGTGAATGCGCCTGATCGTCGCCACCAATTGCCGGCATTCGCCCTCTGTCAGGCCACCGGCAATTTCGTCGAGAAGCAGGAGCTTCGGCCGGGTGGCAAGCGCGCGGGCAAGTTCCAGCCGCTTGCGCTCTAGAAGGGTCAGCGATGCCGCCTGTCTGTTGGCTTTGGCGATCAAACCGGTCTCGACCAGGATGTCGGCGCAGAAGCCTGCGACATCGGCTTCGCTCGCCCGCGTGCCGAAAGCGCCTGCGACCAGCAGGTTTTCATAGACAGTCAGACGCTCGAAGGGCTGCGGGATCTGGAAGGTGCGGCCCATGCCGGCAAGGCAGCGCTGCATCGGCGGCGTCTGGGTAACGTCCCGGCCGTCGAAGCGGATTGCCCCGCCCGCAACGGACAGATTGCCGTTGATCAGGTTGAAGAGCGTGGATTTGCCGGCACCATTCGGCCCGATAACGCCGAGCGCTTCGCCCGGCTCCACCGAAAAGCGGATATCCTCGGCAACGACGAGTGCGCCGAAGGATTTCGAGACAGCGTTGAGTTCCAGGATGGGCATCGGCCAATCTCCGCAAAGATCCGCCCGGCTGCTAAGCCAGGCGGATGCGCGCCTTACGCCAGGGCTTCGAGCTTGCCGCCGAGCGGCACGTTCGGGGCAAGGCCGTTTTCGACGACGACGAGATCGTAACCGCCGCCCGATTTCAGCCGCCACTGACCGCCGACCAGCGGCGTCTTGGCGACGTTCTTCTGGGCGAAGGGCGGAAGCTTCTCATTGCCCCAGGCAATCGGTCCGACAAGCGTATCGAGCTTGGTCTCGCTAATCGCTTTTGCTACCGCATCACCGTCGCTGACATCGCCGGCGCGCTTCATCACGTCGACGGCAAGCTCGAACAGCGCGTGGGCAAAACCGATCGGCTGCGTCCAGGGACGGCCGGTCGATTTCGTGAAGGCATCGGCGACGGCAGCCGTCGTCTCGCCCGTCAGCGAGGATTTGAACGGATGGCTCGGTGTCCACCAGACTTCCGTCGACAGATTGTGGCCGGCATTGCCAAGCGCCTCGACGGTCTGCGGGAAGAGCAGCGCCTTGCCGATCGAGGCGATCTTCGGTTTCAGGCCCTGCTGCTTGGCTTGGTTCCAGAAGGTGGTGAGATCGGGCGGGATCATCACGCCGGTCAGGATTTCGGTTTGGGCCTGCTTGAAGGCGTTTATCTGCGCGGAGAAATCATCCGTCAGGTTCTGGTAGCGGCCTGTATCGGTCAGCCCGTAGCCGAGCTTTTCGAGCACCGGCGGGAAGCCGACGACCTTGTCGCCCCAGGCATTGCCATCCCCGTCGTTCGGAAACAGCCCGCCGATCTTCTTGTTGGTTTCGATCTGTCCCCACATGCGGGTGAAGACGGCGATGATATCCTCGAGCCCCCAGAAGAAGTGATAGGCGTAATCGAAGGGCTTCCATGAGGCTGGATCACCGGGATTGCCCTGCTGGCCGATAAACCAGGGCTGCCAGGGCGCGACCGTGGAAATGCAGGGCATGCCCTCGCCTTCGCAGGTCGTCGAGACCGGATTGGTCGTCTCCGGCGTCGAGGATACCAGCATCAGATTGATCTGGTCGTCGACGATCAGTTCCTTGGCGACCTCGGCAGCGCGGTTGGGATTGGACTGGCTGTCCTTGACCACGACCTCATAGTTGAGACCGAGCTTCTTGGTGGTCGCGAGAAAGGCGTCGACAACGAACTTGTCGGCTTCACCAAAGGCGGCAAGCGGACCGGTTTGCGGGCTCACATAGCCAAGCTTGATTGCCGCCGTCTGGGCGATTGCCGGCGCTGGAAGGCTGGATGCGGCAAGTACGGCTCCGCAGGCGGCTGTCGTCTTCAGAAAATCGCGTCTCGTAAACATGTGTCCTCCCATTGTCCTCTCCTCCCAAAGAGTGCGTAGTCAGGCAGACGATCAATCTGCCGGTCGGCGGCCGTCCCAGGCCCCCTGCAAAAGCGCCCGGATCGAATCCCGGTCGATCGGGCGCGGGTTCCAGTATGGATTTTCGACAGCAATCGACGCCGCGTGATCGAGATCGGCCTCGCTCAGCCCGAATTCTTTCAGCGACAAGGGCGCGCCAATCGACTTGGCAAAATCCCAAAGGCCGCCGCCGATCGAGCCTGCGAAGAGATCGGCAGCAGGGGCAAGTTCGGTTGCTGCGGCCTTGGCGTTGAATGCGGCCGTATGCGGCAGCATCACCGCATGGGTCTCGGCATGCGGTGTGTCGAAGGAGCCGCCGAGCGTGTGGCAGATCTTGTGATGCAGCGCCATGCCGACCGTGCCAAGCACTGTGCCGCAAAGCCAGGCGCCATAGAGCGCCTCATTTCGGGCGTCGGTGGCATCGGGTGCCGCAACGATTTTTGGCAGGCTGCTGGCAAAAGCGCGCAGCCCCTCGAGCGCCATCAGGGTCGAAATAGGATTACGATCACGTGCATAAAGGCCCTCGACGGCATGCGCCATGGCGTTGAGGCCGCTCGTCACACTCATCGAAACCGGTAGCCCCAGGGTCAAGGCCGGGTCGTAGATAACGATTTCCGGGAGTATTCGCGCGTCCCGAACAGTCGTTTTCCGACCGCCTTCGGTCTGGCCAAGAATGGGTGTGACCTCCGAGCCGGCATAGGTGGTCGGGACGACGATCTGCAGAAGGTCGGTGCGATAGGCAATCGCCTTGCCTAGGCCGGTCGTCGATCCTCCACCAAGCGAGATCACACAATCCGCCTCGGTTTCGGCCACCATTTTCATCGCAGTCTCGGTCACGTCGACCGGCGTGTGCATGGTAGCGCCAGCAAAAACACCGCAGGCAAGGGAGCCAATTTCGGTTGCCAGCGCCTCCGCATCCGCCCTTTGATGGGGCGTTGCAAGGACGAGCGCCCGCTTGCAGCCGGCTGTTACAATCCATTCGGCGACCTTGCTCCTGCTGCCATCGCCGAAGACAATCCGGGCCGGACTGCCGGCATAGGAAAATGCATCGATCATGCCGTCCTCCCCGGTTTTGCCCGGACCATGACGAAGGTAAGTTTGACCGCCTTTGCGCTGCGACCGTCGACCTCGAGGGGATCGAAAGAGGTGACGAGTTCGGGCCGCACGCCGAACAACGCGTCTTCGTGCAGATGCGGGTCACTCGCGTCGTAGACATGCGTCGTAATCGTCTCGAAGCCCTTTGCACGCACGACGAAATGCAGATGCGCCGGCCGGCGCAAGGGATAACCGGCCGCAGACAGCAGCCGACCGACTGGACCGTCGGCCGGCACGCCGTAGCCGGACGGAACAATAGAGCGATAGGAAAAGCACCCCTCTACATCGGTTCTGAACAGGCCCCGCAGATTATGTTCGGGCTGGAGATCCGGTTGCTGGTTCTCGTAGAAGCCCTCTGCATTGGCCTGCCAGGTCACGACCTCAGCGCCTGCGACGGGCAGGCCGTCGAGATCCTGGACGCGAACCGACACCATAAGCGGTTCGCCGATGCCATCGAGTGAGATCGACGAAGCCGAGGCACGTGCAGGCGCATCGGCACGGAAGAAGGGGCCGCGAATTGTGTTGGGGGTTGCCCCCTTCGGCCGGCGCGAATTGATGTCTTCGATAAGTGCCGAAGCGCCGATCAGGTCGGACAGAAGCACCCATTCCTGTCGGCGCTCGTCTGAAGCGTGACCGACCTCCGTCAGGAAAGCGATGAACCTTCGCCACTCGTCCTGGGTCGGCCGAAATTGCTTGATGAGGTCGTGCGCATGGGTCACGGCGGCTGCGAGCAATTCGACCAGCCTGGCGTCCCTGTCGGGAGAAAAGCGCTCAGCGAAGGCTTCAGACGATGTCGCCTCGCTGAATGTGAGCGGTTGAGAGCGCCCCGCCATGCCAATCCTCCCCGACTTGCTCTGCGACGTGTGGGAAGAATAGCAGGCAGAGCCACATCGATTGATGATTTTGTTGAGAGATAATATAACCGATCGTTATGAAGATTGATGAGCGTCACCTGATCCAGCTCGCCGCTGTCGTCAAGACCGGCGGCGTTACCGAAGGCGCGGCTTTGCTGGGGCTTGCACAACCTGCCGTCTCGCGCACCTTGTCCATGTTGGAAAAGCGCCTGGGCGAGCCGCTTTTCGTCAGGGGCCGGCGGCCCCTGCAGCCGACAGGCTTTGGCCTGGCGCTCGCCGAGCATGGTTTCGTCATGTTGGCGGCCTCCCGCAAGGCCTCCGATCTCGTCGAGAGTTTCAGGGTCGGCAAGAGTGGCGTCGTGCGCGTCGGCGGCACGCCTTTTTTCATGGATGGACTGATCGCTGGGATCTGTGCGGAGTTTCAGTCGAGCCATCCCGACGTGCGCATCGATCAAAGCTACGGCTATTTCCCGGATCTCAGGGCCGCGCTGAAAGCCGACCAGATCGATCTCGCTATCTGCCCGATCGATATTCTCGATGAAGGCTCGGGGCTCGAGTTTCAGCAGATTCTTCCCGGCCGCAACGTTGTCGCCTGCCGGGTCACGCATCCCCTGCTCTTGAAACGGCGGCCGCAGCCGAGCCATCTTCTCGAATATCCCTGGGTCGCACCGCCGCCGGGTAGCCCTTTGCTTGCGGATTTGCGCGCGCTTCTTCTCTCATTCGGAGCAACCGAGCTCAAGATCCGCTATTCGGGCGGTTCGCTGATGGCGGTGATCAACTATCTGAAGACCGCCGATGCGCTGACGATCATGCCCCATAGCGTCGTCTTTGCGCAACGCAAGGACAAATCGATCACGGCATTACCCATCACCATTCCGCATCCCGAACGGGCACTGGCGATCCTCAGCCGTGTTGATGCGCACCGTTCGCCCGCCGTCGACCAGTTTGCCACATTTGTCCGCTCCGGTTTCGAAAGCTTGCGCCACCTGATCAAACGCCACGAAGAGGCGGTCGTCTGGGGTCTTTGATGTGCCGGTCGTTCCGACTGGTGAGGATTGTTGTCGGCACTTCCGGGACGAGACATGGTAGGGCCGGCTGAACGAGATGAAAGTGCCGCTTCTCTTCGTTCACGGCACGGCCGACCCGTTGTGCAACATCAGGCACAAACCTGTTCATCAGATACCAAATTAGAAAGCCTTCGGGGGATCCGATGCGCAGCCGAGAAGACGAGGCTACCGGACACCTTTGCATCCGGTAGCCTTGCGTTCATTCGACTTTGGTGTTCTCGATGCTGAGACCCGACTGGAATGTCAGGAAGCCGGGCATGTTCGTAAAACCGGTTACACCCTTCCTGACGGCGTAGTTCTGTTCGCGCCACATGAAGTAAACGAGCGGCGACAATTCGAGCGCTCTATCGACGAAGGCGTCATAGACTTTCGCTCTCTCGCCCTTGTCGGTGGTTGCCCTGCCCTTGTCGAGCAACTCGTTGATCTGCTGATCGTTGAAGTACGGGGAATTGTTGGTTCGGACGAGCTTGTCGCCGCCGTAATAGTAATTGCTCAGCCAGTCGGCGTCGGTAATCTCGCCGAGGCTGCCGAGTACGGTAAAATCGTAGTCTGCAGCGGTTGCCTTTGCCATGCGACTTGCCCAGTCCGGGAGGTCGAGCTTCACCTTGATGCCGATTTTTGCAAGCTCCGACTGAATGGCGATCGCCGTATTCTGATGGAAGCTATATTGCGATGACGCGAGCAGTCGCGCCTCAAAGCCATTCGGATACCCTGCCTTGGCGAGCAGTGCCTTGGCCTTCTCAATGTCATGCGAGAAATAGTTCGCCTTGGCTTCGGAATAGCCCATATAGCCCTTCGGAATGGCAATGCCGTAAATCGGGCTGCCCAGGCCATTGAAGGCGGTATTGATGATCACGCTGCGATCAACCGCGTAGGCGATTGCCTGGCGAACTTCCGGCTTCGAAAACGGCTCGAATTTTGTATTGAACTGCAGTCCCATGAACGGGCCAGTGTTCCGCAAGAGCTCGGTATCGGGTCCCTTTTCAAGATCGGCAGCGTCCTTGGCCGGAACATAATCGATGATATCGACGTCGCCCGATTTCAGCGCGTTCACGCGCGTATTCTCGTCGCTGTAGAAGACGTAGTGGACCTCGTCCAAATCCGGTTTGCCGGGCTTGTAGTAGCCGTCATATTTTTTGACGACGATCTCCCGCCCGCGCGTCCAGCCGGCGAATTTGAAGGGACCGGCACCGATCGGCGAGGCGGTCGGATTATCGGCATTCTTTGCGAGCCACGCCGCCGGCACGATGACGGATTCCGGCAGCGCAAGATAGTCGACGAGCGCGACCGACGGGCTCGAAAGGATCAGCTTCACGGTCTTTTCGTCCGGCGTTTCGATCTTGGATATGATCGAAAGCTCGTTGCGGAAAGCGGCTTTTCCCTTAGGGTCGAGAATTCTCTCCAGAGAGGCTTTCACATCGGCAGCGGTTACGGGAGAACCATCATGGAAGGTGGCCTTTCGCAGATGGAAAGTGAATTCCTTTGCGTCGGGGCTGATGTCGTAGCTTTCGGCAAGTTCAGGCGTGATCTTGCCGTCGACACCATAATTTACAAGCCCGCGATGGATCGCCAGCTTGACTGTGCGGCCGGACGTACCGGGCTGGATGACAGTGTCGAGGGTCGATGGCTCTCCCGAAAGGCCGAAGTAAAGGGTGCCGCCTGCGAGCGCACTCGTCGCGGTCAGACCCAGAAGGCTCACAGCGAGAGCCATTTGGAGAATTCTCTTCATGATGTTCCCTTTCTTTGTTGAAGATTGTCAGTTTTCGCGAAGTCTCGGATCGAGATGGTCGCGAAGCGCATCGCCGAGTACGTTGATGGCGAGAACGGTGAGCGCGAGGCACACGGAGGGCCAGACAACATACATGGGATTCTGGCTGAGATAGCCGCGCGCCGTCCCGATCATCTGCCCCCATGATGGCTCGGGCGGCACGATGCCAAGACCGAGAAAACTCAGGCCGGATTCGAGCAAGATCGCTGCTGCGATCGTCAATGTCGCCTGAACGACCAATGGCGACAGAATGTTGGGCAGGATCGCCCGCAAGACGACGCGAAGATAACGCGCGCCCATGGCGTGCTCGGCTTCGACGAATTCCTGCCTGATCACCTGCAGGGTCGCCGATTGCGCGACGCGTGCAAATTGCGGGATGAAGATGATGCCGATGACCACACTGAGGCTGACGACGCCGCTGCGCCAGAAACCGACGGCGAGCAAGGCAAGCAGGATTGCCGGGAAACTCAGCATGATATCGACGCCACGCATGACGAAGAAGGCCAGGACCGGCCGACTGTAGGCGCCGACGATGCCGCAGGCCGTGCCGCCTATGGCGGCGATGATAGTGGAGATGACCGCCACCAGGATCGTCGGGCGGATGCCGACTAGGAGACGCGATAAGATATCGCGACCGAACTCGTCGGTGCCGAGCAGGTATTGCGTCGAACTCGCCTGATTGACCGCGTTTTGGTTGATGGCGAGCGGATCGTGCGGGGCGAGAAGAGGCCCCGCCAGTGCAATCGCGAGAACCACCGTCACGACAAGCAGACTGGAGGCAACGAGCGGTCGGCGAAAAAGAAAGGTCGTCTTCATGCGCGTTTCCGGCGGATGCGTGGATCGAGCAGGCTGTAGAGGATGTCGACGCACAGATTGATCAGGATGAACAACGCCGCGATGGTCAGGATGCTTCCCTGGACCAGGGGATAGTTGCGGTTCGAAACGGCCGTGACGAGAAGAGTGCTCAATCCCGGCCAGTTGAAGAGGGCCTCGACCAGGACCGTGCCACCCATCAGGTTGCCAAGTTGCAGACCGATGATCGTCACGATCGGGATCGCCGCATTGCGAAGGACGTGAATCCATATCACGCGGCGTTCGCGCATTCCCCTCGCCCGCAGAGACCGCACAAAATCGCGACCCAGGATCTCCAACATCGAAGAACGCGTCATGCGGGCGATCGAAGCGGCGAGCCCGAGGCCGAGAGTAACTGCCGGCAAGGTCAGCTTCTGAAAATGCAGGAAGGCGTTTCGGGAAATGTCGGTGTAGCCGCTCGAAGGCAGCCATCCGAGCTGGAGGCTCAGCAGCAGAACAAGAAGCGACCCGAGAATATAGACAGGCACTGAAATGCCGAGTGTCGAGAGCGACGTCAAAAGACCGTCGAGAAAACGTCCGCGTCGCAGGGCGGCCGCAATGCCGACCGGCACACCGATGATGGCGGCAAGGACGATCGCAGCACTGGCAAGCTCGATGGTCTTGGGAAGGCTGGAGGTCACGTACTCGACGACGGGAACACCGTCGAGAGAGTTGCCGAGATCGCCGGTGGCGGCATTGCCGAGCCATTTGAGATATTGGGACAGGACTGGCTGGTCGAGACCCAGTTGCTGACGCATCGCGGCAACTGTTTCCGGAGAGGGATTGCTCTCTGGCCCCAGCAGCAACAGCACCGGATCGCCCGGCATGATGTACATGATGGAAAATACGAGGGTCGCGATGACCCATAGCTGGACGAGTGCCGTAATGAGCCTTGATCCCAGCGTGATGACAAATGTCGATAGGGTCTCCATCAACGCGCCTCCAGAGCGGTTAGCTGCACGGTGCCGATCTTCGGCACGGCGCTGAGAAGCGTACGGGTATATTCAGCCTTGGGATTGTCGAAGACGTCTGCGGCAGGGCCAGTTTCGACGATCTTGCCCTTCTGCATCACCGCGATCGTATCGCTGACGTGGCGGACTACGGACATGTCATGCGAGACGAACAGGTAAGTCAGGTCAAATTCGTCCTGCAGATCCTGCAGCAGATTGAGGACTTGCGCCTGAACCGACACATCGAGCGCCGAGACGGCCTCGTCGCAAATCAAAAGCTTCGGGTTGAGGGCAAGAGCGCGGGCGATGACGATGCGCTGACGTTGGCCACCCGAGAACTCGTGAGGATAACGGCGCATGGCGTTGCGGGGCAAACCGACGGCGTCGAGAAGCTTCGCGACCGTTGCCTCACGATCGCGTCCCTTCTGGTGGATGTCGATCGGCGCGGCGACAAGGTCGGTCACCGTCTGTCGCGGATTGAGGGAGCCATAAGGGTTCTGGAACACCAGGGCGAAGTCGCGACGCGCTGCACGCAATCGGTCGCGGTCAAGCGAGACCAGATCGCGCCCCTCAAATTCGATGGAGCCGCTGTCCGGTTCCATCAAACGCATGACGAGCCGAGACAAGGTCGATTTTCCGCAGCCCGATTCACCGACAAGACCGAGCGTGGAGCGGGCCGGGATCGCAAGGCTGACGTCGTCGACAGCGCGAAAGGCCTGCGGCGCTGAAAGGGCGCTCTCACGAGTCCAGAAGGTCTTTGTCAGGTTCCGGATGTTGAGTAACGTTGCGCCCTCCGGCTCCGACGCAGGTCGCACCTTAGGCGCCGATCGGGCCTCGACGATACTTGAGATCGCACCGCGGTCATCCCTGCCAATCACAGGGAGACGGCTCTTCGGTGCGGAGACAGACGGCATCGAGGCGATCAGCGCTTTGGTGTACGCGCTGCGCGGCGACACAAAGAGATCGCCTGTGGTGGCCTCCTCCATGAGATCACCACGATAGATGACGGCAACGCGGTCGGCGACCTCGTAGATGACCCCTAGATCATGCGTGATGAGCAGAATGGCGGCGCCGATTTCCTGGTTGAGGCTGCGCAGGAGACCAAGCACCTGCTTCTGTACCGTGACGTCAAGGGCTGTCGTCGGCTCATCGGCGATGATCACATCCGGCTTGCAGGCGACCGCCATGGCGATCATGACACGCTGGCACTGTCCGCCCGAGAGTTCGTGAGGATAGGAGCGCATGCAGCGCGTCGGATCGGCGATCCCGACTCGGGCCAGCAGATCGTAGGCACGTTCGCCTGCCTGCCGGCGGTTCACCCGCTCATGCAGCAGGATCGCCTCGATGATCTGGCTTCCACAGGAAAACACCGGGTCGAGTGATGCCATCGGATCCTGAAAGATCATCGCGATGCGCTTGCCGCGCAGCTTTCGTAGAACGTCGGGCCGCGCCGTCAGCAAATTCGCGCCGGCAAAGTCGACACGTCCGCTCGTCACGACCGCATTGCGCGGCAGAAGGCCCATCGCAGCCAGCGAGAGGATGGTTTTCCCGCTGCCGCTTTCGCCGACGAGACCCAGAATTTCACCTGACGTCAGCGAAAGTGACACGCCGTTGACAGCGGCGCGCAGCCCCTCGCCCGTCTTGAAGGCGACGGAAAGATTGTCGATTCTCAGAATTTCCCTACCCGGCATACCGCGATCCGATCTGCGATTTCTGCCCTCCATTGCCGGAGAGCCTGTTCCCGTAGTTTTTGAGCGCTTATGCGCATATTTTGAATTATTAAGGCACAAAGCGCCAAACTCCGTCAAGCATACGTTTGTATTTTGGGAGAAACTTTTCTTGAATGGAAGTTTTTGAAGCTTTTTTTGAGATTTCTACCAAATTCTGGCTTGTCAGAAATGAAAAGCCCGCTTACCGTCAATGCAAACGAATGCACAACCGGGCGGTCACGCCAGGGGGAATGGACAATGACACCAGAACATCACCCACGCGTGGCGCTGATTTCAGGGGCGAGCCGCGGCATTGGGCTCGCAATCGCCCGCGAACTCGTCGAACATGGTTATCGCCTCAGCCTCGGCGCCCGCGACGTGAAGGCGCTGGAGGCGCAGCTCGGCCCGGAAAACGATCGGCTGCATTATGCGCATTTCGATGCCTACGATCCGGCAACGGCGGAGCAATGGGTGGCTGCTGCTGCCGCGAAGTTTCAAAGGATTGACGCACTCGTCAACAATGCCGGCCTCGGCGAGCGCGTGTCGCTCATGGACGACAACGACGAGGCGCTCGACCGGCTCTGGGCCGTCAATGTAAAGGCGCCACTGCGCCTCACCCGTCTTTGCATGCCCTATCTTGAAGCGACGGGCACCGGACGTATCATCAACGTAGCCTCGCTGTCCGGAAAGAGGGTCAGAAACGCCTTCGTCGGCTACAACATGACCAAGTTCGCGCTGATGGGGCTGACCCATACGACGCGTCATGTCGCCTGGGAAAAGGGCGTGCGCGCAACGGCCATATGTCCGAGCTTCGTGCGCACCGAAATGAGCTCTTATACGAACAAGGTCACCCCTGATGAGATGATCCAGCCGGAAACCCTGGCCTCGCTCGTGCGCACTGCGATCGAGCTTCCCAACAATGCAGCAATGGCTGAGATGCTGGTGAACTGCCGGCTCGAAGACATGCTCTGATCAGTGCCGGCGAGATAGAACCATGTCACGTATTATTCCCGACGCCGTCCCCTCCACGCAGGCCCTGCCGGCAAAGGTGGATGTCGTCGTCATCGGCGGCGGGATCGTCGGCGTCTCGACTGCGTTGGAGCTGGCCGAACGCGGTGTATCCGTCGCGGTTTGCGAAAAAGGTCTTGTCGCGGGCGAGCAGTCGGGTCGCAACTGGGGCTGGGTGCGGCAGATGGGTCGTGACCCCTCCGAACTGCCCCTCGCCATCGAGAGCCTTTCTCTGTGGAAGGGTATGAACGCTCGCACCGGCGAGGAAACCGGATTCCGGCAAACCGGCATCGCTTATCTTTGCCGCAACGCGCGCCAAGAAGCAGAATACGAGGCCTGGCTGGTGCATGCTCGCGATTTCGGCCTCGATTCCAGACTGCTGCGAAGCGAGGAATTGGGCCAGCACCTGCCCGGCATGACCGGAGGGTTCACCGCTGCCCTGCATACCTCCACCGACGGCCGTGCCGAACCGTTCAAGGCAGCGCCGGCGATTGCCCGTGGCGCCATCCGCGCCGGCGCCCACGTGATGACGGGCTGCGCGGTCCGGTCCATCGAGCGCTCGGGAGGTGCTGTCAGCGGTGTGATCACCGAACGCGGACGTATCGCCTGCTCCTCGGTCGTCCTGGCCGGCGGCGCCTGGTCGCGGCTCTTCAGCGGAAACATGGGGATTGATTTTCCGCAGCTGAAGATCCTCGGTTCCGTGGCACGGGCCACCTCGGTAGAGGGCGTGCCCGAGCTGCCGGTCGGCGCGGACAATTTCTCTTTCCGGCGACGATTAGACGGCAGTTTTTCGATTGCCATGCGCAACGCCAATATTGCGCCCATCGTGCCCGACAGCTTCCGCCTGTTTGCCGACTTCGTGCCAACCCTAATCAAGAGCTGGCGCGAGCTGAAACTTCGCGTGGGCAATCGGTTCATCGAAGAGTGGCGGACCCCCAGCAGCTGGGCTCCAGACGAGATCACGCCCTTCGAACAGGTGCGTATTCTCGATCCCGTGCCTTTCGAGCGCTTCAACCGGGAGGGCCTTGCACATCTGGTCAAGGCATTTCCGGCCTTTGCCGAGAGCCGGATCACGCAGAGCTGGGCCGGCTTGATCGACGTGACGCCGGATGCGGTTCCGGTCATCTCTCCGGTCGGCGGCATTCCCGGCTTCTTCATTTCCAGCGGCTTCTCCGGGCATGGGTTCGGCATCGGTCCGGGTGCTGGAAAGCTGATGGCCGACATCGTCACCGGCGCGCGACCCTGCGTTGATCCCGCGCCATTCCGTTTCGATCGTTTCAAGAAGACCAAGGCAGCCTGATCCGCTCGCTAAAACCTTGGCCACAGAGGGTGAAGACATGGCATTGAGAATTGGCGTAGATTCCGGAGGCACGTTCACCGACGTCTGCCTGTTCGACGACGAAACCGGCAAGCTCGACATCTGGAAGGTACCGTCGACACCGGACGATCCTTCACGCGGAATTGCAGACGGCGTCTCGGAAGGGCTCGCGACCGTCGGCAGCACGGCGGCACATGTGGCCTTTCTCGGTCACGGAACCACCGTCGCCACGAACGCGCTGATCGAGCTGAAAGGCGTCGCAACCGGGCTGATCACCACCGATGGCTTCCGCGACCTGTTGGAAATCGGCCGCCAGAAGCGCCCCAGCCTCTACGACATGAACGCCGAAAAGCCGGAAACCCTCGTCAGCCGCAACCGTCGGCAGGAAGTTCCCGAACGTCTCAAATGCGATGGCTCGACGGATCGTTCGCTCGACGAGGAAAAGCTGCGCGCCGCCGTGCGCAAGCTCGCCGAGGAGGACGTCAAGGCAATCGCGGTTTGTTTCCTATATGGCTTCTTAAACAGCGCCCACGAGCAGCGCGTGGTCGACATCCTTCGCGAAGAAATGCCTGATGTCTTCGTCAGTGCCTCGCATCTGGTGGCACCGGAGTTTCGCGAATACGAGCGCATGTCGACGACGGTCGTGAATGCCTATCTCGGTCCCGTGATGCAGCGCTACATCGATCGGCTGAAACTACGCCTGAACGAACTCGGCGTGCCGGTCGCCCCACAGCTGACCCAGTCGAACGGCGGCGTCATCGGTTTTGACATGGCCGCGCAACTTCCGGTCCGCACTGTCCTTTCCGGTCCGAGCACCGGCGTCGTGGCGGCCCAGGCGGTCGGACGGCTGGCCGGCTTCGACAATATCATCACCTTCGACGTCGGCGGGACCTCCAGCGACGTGGCGCTACTGCAGGGCGGCATCTGCAAGCTCACCGGAGAGGCCAATGTGCATGGCTATCCGATCAAGGCGCCGATGCTGGACATCCATACCGTCGGGGCCGGCGGCGGCTCGATCGCCTTTGTCGACAGCGGCGGCCTCTTGAAGGTCGGTCCGCGCTCGGCAGGAGCAGATCCCGGGCCGGTCTGCTATGGACGCGGCAATACGGAGGCGACCGTCACCGATGCGAACATCGTCCTGCAAACCCTCAATCCGGTCGAAATCCTCGGCGGACGCATGAAGGTCCGACGCGATCTCGCGATCGAGGCCGTGCAGCGCCTAGCCGATCAGCTCGGACTCGGCCTGATGGAGACGGCGCAGGGTATCATTTCCGTCGTCACGGCAAACATGGCAAAGGCGATCCGTCTGATCAGCGTGCAACGCGGCCATGATCCGCGCGACTACGCACTGATGGCATTCGGCGGCGCGGGGCCTCTTCACGCTGCCCGGCTTGCCAAGGAACTCGACATGAGCCGCATCATCGTGCCGCTCACGCCCGGCACGCTCTGCGCCCTTGGCCTGCTTTTGACCGACCTGCGGTCCGACTTCGCCATCTCTCGTCTGATGAAGGTCGATGAGAACGCGGTCGAACCCATGATCAGCGGTTTCCAAGCGCTCGAAGCCCAGGCCGGAGCCTGGTTTGATCAGGAAGACATCGAGGCCGGGCGGCGTGTCATCAATCGGACCGCCGATATGCGTTATGTTGGCCAGAACTATGAACTGCAGGTCTCTGTACCCGCGAGCACGGTGGGACCGGATACTCTTGCCGCGCTGGTCAAGGGCTTCGAGCAGGCTCATCTGCAACGCTTCGGCTTCATCGCCGAGGGCGAGGCAATCCAGATCGTGACGTTGCGGCTCGAAGCGGCCGGTGTCGTCAACAAGGCTGAGCTCGCCTCATTGCCGGATGCTGGCCCATCCTGTGACGGCGCCGTCATCGGCTCGCGGCAGGTCTATATGGATGAGGCCAAAGATTTCCTGCCTTGCCCTGTCTATGCCCGTGAAAAACTGAAACCAGGCAACCGCATTGCCGGTCCGGCAATCGTCGAGCAGATGGACACCACCACCGTCATCCTCCCGGACATGCAGGCAACAGTCGACCCCTATCTCAACCTCATTCTGGAGACACGGGCATGAGCAAGATCGACCCGATCACCGTGGAAGTCATCGGCAGTGCGCTGACATCGATCGTCGAGGAGATGGGAGAGGCGCTGGTGCGTGCCAGCTACTCGACCAACATCAAGGAGCGGCGCGATTGCTCGACCGCCCTCTTCGACCGGCACGGAAACACCCTGTGCCAGGCCGAGCACATTCCGATGCATCTCGGCAGCTTCATCGGCATCATTCCACATATCAACAAGCGCTTCGCCGCCGACGATATCAAGCCGGGCGACGTGTTCATGGGCAATGACGCCTACGAGGGTGGCGCAACGCACTTGCCGGATATCGTACTCGCAGAACCCATCTTTCATGGCGAGACGATGGTTGGATGGGCCGTCAACACCGCTCACCACGCCGACTTCGCCGACCGCGGCCACGCCCATATCTATCAGGAAGGTCTGCGTATCCCGCCCGTTCGGCTTTATCGCCAAGGCCAGTTGCAGAAGGATCTGCAGGACATGTTCCTGCTGAACTGCCAGGTCCCGCACGAGCGGTTGTCGGACCTGCGCGCCCAGATGTCAGCCAACCGGCTCTGTGTCCAGCGCATGCAGGATCTCTGCACGAAATACGGCGCGGATCTCGTTCTGGCGGCCGGCGACGCCCTCCAGGACTATGCTGAGCGCAAGATGCGCGCCGGCATCGCCGCCATTCCCGACGGGGTCTACAGCTTCACGGACTACTTCGACAGCAACCAGTTCTCCGATATCATGGAGCTCAAGGTGGACATCGCCATCAGTGGCGATGCGATGCACATCGCCTTCGACGCGCCGCCGCAGGTCCCTGCCGGCCTGAACGTCATCTACACGGCCCTGCTGGCGACCTGCTATTATGCCGTCAAGGCGGTCATCGACCCGACCATCCTGCCGAACGCCGGTCTGTCGCGGCCGATCAGCGTGGAGGCGCCACATGGATCGCTGCTCAACTGCAAGCACCCTGCCGCTGTCGACGGACGTATCGCCGCTTGCCAACGCGTTGCCGACCTTGTCCAGGGCGCGCTCGCGAAAGCTCTGCCCGGCAGGGTGACCGCCGCAGGCAATGGTGCCTGCACCGGCGCTCTCTTCACTGGCACACGTGAAGATGGTTCGCTCTGGGTCTATCTCGAGACCATTGGCGGTGGCGGTGGTGCGCGTCCAACAGCAGACGGGCTGAGCGGCGTCCATGTCCACATGACGAATACCTCCAACCTTCCGGTCGAAGCCCTTGAGCTCGAATATCCTCTGACGCTCCTGCGCTATGAACTCGTCAACGGCTCGGCCGGGGCCGGCACCTGGCGTGGCGGCATGGGGCTGCGGCGCGTCTATCGCATCGAGGCCGATTGCCGGTTCAGCGTCGAAGGTGGACGGCTGTCAGTCTATCCCTGGGGACTTGAAGGCGGTCTGCAGGCCACCGGTTCGCATTTTGATTTCGGAAACGGCCAGCAGAACCTGCCGGGAACCGTGCAGTTGAAGGCGGGACAGGTGGTCGAGCTGGTGACCCCCGGCGGCGGCGGTTACGGCTCGCCCTCCGGCCGGTCACCGGAGGCCATTCGCCGCGACATCAAGGAAGAGCGCATCACGGCCGAATTTGCCGAACGGGTCTACCACCTCGGCGCCGAGCAAAAACCCCATCGGGCGGCAACCGCCTGATCGCTTAATCCCACATCAAAGGAAGGATCTTACCCGTGGTAAAGGTGACCAAAGTCAAATCCGGCAGCCTCTATGAGGAAAAGGAAAGCTATTCGCGCGTCGTTGCGGTCGACAACTGGGTGTTTGTGTCCAACACCGCCGGACGCAATTACAGGACCCGCGAGATGTCGACCGACCCGGTCGAACAGGCCAAGCAGTGCTTCCATAATATCGAAGGCGCCCTTGCAGCGGTTGGCGCAACTCTTGCCGACGTCGTGCGTTCGCGCGTCGTCATTCCGAACGTTGCCGATGCTCCCGCCGTTATGGCCTATGTGGGCGAAAAGTTCCGAGGCATCGACCCTTGCAGCACGGTCACCTGCCCGCCGCTTGGCGGTCCGGATTTCCGCGTTGAAATCGAGGTGACCGCCTACAAGGGCGTGGGTGCCGCCGGCTCGGAATATATCAACGTCACTCTGTAACGACGATCATCATCGGCCGCCCGGCGCGCTCGGGCGGTCGACCATTAGAGGCGGCGATCGATCGCCCCTGCTTTCAGTTTCCCTGCTGTTTCTGTAAGGTCGCGCTCCATTGAGAAAGAAAGAGGGTCTGCTCTTGGCTGAGACGGAAACACCGCAATCGGAAGACTTTTTGCCCGCCGAGCGGCGCGAGAAAATCATGGAATGGTTTTCGTCAAACCAGGTCGCTTCGAGCCAGGATCTCGCCAAGCGCCTTAACACCTCGATCTCGACGATCCGCCGCGATCTCGATTTCCTCGCATCTCAGGGCGTGGTGAGAAGGACCCACGGGGGAGCTGTCCGTGTTCGCCGCAACACGACCTTCGAGCAGCTCGTCGATGAAGCCCGCCAGACGGCGGTCGAAGAAAAGCGCGCCATCGCGGTGGCGGCCGCAAAGCTCCTCCAGCCAGAGCAAAGCATCTTCATCGATTCCCGCTCAACCCTGCATCAATTCGCCTATGTCATCGCTGAACTGACAACGCCGCTGACGGTCGTAACGAACGACGTGCATGTCGCAGATGTCCTGGTGAACAAAGACCATATCAAGCTCGTGGTGCCTGGCGGGATCTGTCGTCCGGGGGCCTATTCCCTGCTTGGGGAAACGGCGATCAATTTCGTTCGCGAGCTGCGTTGCGATCACCTGTTCCTATCTTCTCAAGCAGTCGATACGGAGTGCGCAAGCGACACGTCACTGGAACTGGTCCAGCTGCAACGCGCCATGATCGACGCGTCGGTCGAAACGACGCTTTTGATCGACAGCAGTCGCTTCGGTAGCAGGGCGATTTATCGCACTACGCCCATCGAAAGGATCAACCGCATCATTACGGACGAGGGTCTCAATTCCGAGGAGCGGGCAAGATATGCTTCCGTCGTCGCGGACCTCGTCATCGCGCCCTACGTCGACGAGGTTGAGGAGCCTGAATGAGTTTGCAAGATGACCAGGGAAGCGTTCATTCCCTTTCAAACGGTAGCGCTGACCGCCCGTGACCCTACCAAAAACCAAAGGACTGGCGGCAAGAGCCAAGGCGAGCATTACGATCGTTGATATCGCCCGGCTCGCAGGCGTCAATCCATCCACTGTCAGTCGGGCCCTCTCGGGATCGCCCGCCGTGACCCCGCAAACACGTGCGCGAATTGCAGAGATCGCCAGGGAAAGCGGTTACGTTGCGAACCATAATGCTCGCATGCTCCGCTCCAGAAAAGCTAACCAGATCCTCGTCATTGTTCCAAACATTGCCGCTTTCTCCCATCCGGACGTCATACTGGGGATCGAGGAGGCTCTCGAAGAACACAATATCGGCGTCATCGTCGGGAGCACGAAAGGAAGCGAAGAAAGGGAAGTTGCACTCGCCCGGCAGCTGATTACCGGGACCGCCGATGGCCTCATCCTTCTCAACGGCCGCCTGCCATCCGAGCTGGGAGAGCTTCCGCAATACACTCGCAGGATCGTCGCGATCTCCAGGCCCGTCGCAAACCCGGCGATTGCCTTCGTCGGAATCGATAATGAAAAGGCGGCAATTGAGGCGACGCAGTATCTGCTTTCTCTCGGCCGCAATCGCATCCTGCACATGGGGGGGCCGGAACAGAGCCCGATTTTCACCGCCCGTGCGCAAGGCTATCGAAACGCGATGCGGCAAGCCGGCCTCCATGAACACAGCGAGGTGCAACATCTCTGCTCGTTCGATATTTCCGCCGGGCGAGAGGCCATGCGGACCATCCTCAGCAGACGACATCTGCCGGATGCCATCCTATGCGCCAGCGACGAACTCGCCTTCGGCGCAATCCAGGTAGCCAAGGAGGGCCGGATAAAGGTACCGGAACAAATCGCCTTCATCGGTTTCGACAATCATCCGGTCGGCGAAGCCTTCAGTCCAGCATTGACCACGATTTCCGTGCCGCGCAGGCGGCTTGGATTTTTGGGAGCGCAGACCCTCCTGCGCCTGATTGAAGAAGACCGCGAAATTTCCGAGCCCCAGCTGTTGTCCTACGAGCTGCTCGTAAGAGCAAGCTGTGGCAGGGGGACCGGTCCGAGTGCTGATCCGCGCTAATCGGCACGGTGAAACGCAAACACTGCTGCCCGCCACGCGATCATTCGCCTGCTCAGCTCTTCACCGACCCGGCTGCCATGCCCGCCAGGAAGTAGCGTTGGGCAATCAGATACAGGACCAAAAGCGGAAGCGATCCCAGCACGCTCATCGCCATCATCTCGTTCCATTCGAACGCATGTTGGCCCATAAGCAATTCGATTCCGATGGGAACAGTCCGCATGTCCATCGACTTCGTCAAAGTCAGGGCAAAGAGGAATTCGTTCCATGCCAGCAGAAACGTATAGACCGCCGTCGCGACAATGCCAGGCACCGACAGCGGGATGATCACACGCCATAGCGCCGTCCAGCTCGACCCGCCGTCGACAAGCACTGCCTCATCGAGTTCCTTTGGCAGGGTATTGAGATAGCCGGTCATGAGAAGGATCGCATAAGGCAGGGTGAAGACCATGTAGGTCAAAATCAGCGCAAAATAGGTGTTGAAAATACCGAAGGCGACGACCATGCCGAAATAGGGGATCAAAAGCGTGATCGGCGGCACGGTCTGCGTGCTGATGATGAACACGTTCAGCGTTTTCTTGAGCCGGAATGAATACCGGCTGAAAGCATAGGCCGTCAGGATGGCGATCAGCACCGTCAGAACCGTTACCACTCCCGCGACGAGATAGCTGTTGAGAAAGAAGCGAACCTTCGTTGGGTCGTTGAAGATCGAAAGATAGGCGACACTGGTGAATTGGTCGGGCAGCAGCCGCGGCGGCAGCGCAAAGATCTCGGTGTTTGACTTCAAGGACGTGAAGAACATCCACAGGATCGGAAAGCCCGCGAAGACCAGCCCGACCGCCAGCCCGAGATATGTCAGGAGGGTCGGTACTATGGTGCGACTGAGAGAGCGTTTTGCCATTGCCGGTCACCTGGCCTTCTGGTGTTTGATGTAGAAATATGTGGCGCCCATCGAGATGATCAGAATGAAGATTGCGCTCGCCGACGCGCGCGAAAATTCATAACTCGAAAACGCAAGTTTGTAGGTGTAGGTGCTGAGCACCTCGGTCGCGTAGATCGGACCGCCTCCCGTCGTCATCCACACGAGGGGAAAGACCTGCATCGTCCAGATGAAATCAAGCAAGGCGATGCTGATGATGATCGGCATCAATTGCGGGATCGTGATGTAGCGGAATTTCTGGAACTCGTTGGCGCCGTCAATACCGGCAGCCTCGTAGAGATCCTTGGGAATGCCCTGAAGACCAGCGAGAAGGCTGACCATATAGAGCGGGTATCCCGCCCAGATATTCGCAAAGGTCAGCGCGTGCAGCGCGGTTCTCGTCGAAGAGAACCACTCGACCTTGAAGTCAATGATATGGAGCGTCATCAGGATGCTGTTGACGACGCCATTGGGATCCAGGAGCAGCCGCCAGATGATGGCGATGATCACCGCCGTGAAGAGCCAGGGCAAAATGTAGAGAACCCGCAGGATGCTTCTGATCAACGGATCGACACGCTGGCTGTTGAGCAAAAGGGCGAAGGCCAGACCGATCAGAAGATGGAAGATGACGCTCATTATCGTGAAGTAGAGTGTCTGCCCGACCGACTGCCAGAAAATCGAATCTTTGAAGATCGTCACATAGTTCTGCAAACCGACGAAAGACGCGTCCTTCTTCGTGATTGCACCGTCCATCAGCGAATAGCGCAGGACGGTGAGCATGGGAAACAGCATCAGCAAGCAAAACAAAAACGTGGCCGGGGCAACATAGAAGTACGGAACCAGCCTCTTTCTTATTCTGTAAGACAGTATGCCACGCTTGCGCATTCTCGCTTGCGTCCGGATCATAGTTTCTGTGGCGAGGCTCATGAGAGGTAGTTTCTCCCTGGTCGTAACGCATTGCTTCGTCGCGGTGCGGCGGCAGCGTGATCGAAGTCTATCACGCTACCGCCACCGTCTTGGGAGACTACTTGGCGAATTCGGCCAACCATTGCTTCTGCGTATTGGCCGCCGCCTCCTTTGCGCCTTGCTGACCGTCGAACATCTTTTGAACTTCGACGTTCATCTGGCGCATGAGATCTTCGGCCACCGGCAGTCCGACGAATTCGTTGGCCAGCTTCCCGCTTTGGAATATCTTGAAGGCTTCTTCAAACAGCGGGTCCGACTTGGAGAAATCGGGTTTGGCGTGGATATTGCCCGGGAAGGCATTGGCGATCGACACGAGGCGGCTGTTCACGTCCGGGCTCATCAGATATTCGACGAGCTTCCAGGCTTCGGCCTTGTGCTCGCTTTTGTCGCTGATGCCGATGCCCCAGGAAGCGTAGGGCAGCCCGCGCTTGCCAGTGTAGCCGTCGACGGCCGGAAGAGCTGATATGCCGAACTTGAGGTTGGGGTTGCGCTGGCGGATGAGATTGATGTGCGCCAACGAGTCGATCATCATGCCGACACGCCCGTTGACGAATTCTTCGACCTTGTCCTGTTCCTTCTTGGCAAAGATGCCGGGCGAGATGACGCCGGCGTCCTGCAGCGACTTGATATATTCAAGCGTGCCGACGACGGAGGCGTTTTCCAGATCGGGCTTGCCATCCTTCAGCATGGATGCTCCGGATGCCCAGACCCAGGACATCACGTCATTCTGGATGCCGCCGGGATTTTGCAGTGAAAGCGGCAGCACCCAACCGTATTGATTCTTGTCCGCATTGGTCATCTTCTTCGCGGCAGCGGCGAATTCGGTACGGTTTGTCGGCATCTTTTCGACGCCGGCCGCCTTTGCCAGATCGAGGTTGACAAAGACCGGGTAGACGAACGAGGCAAGCGGGAACATGACGCTTTGCCCGTTGACCTTGATAATATCGGCGATCTGGCTCTGATCATATTTGGCATCAGCCATGAGGCTGTCCATCGAGGCGATTGCGCCCTGCTTTGCCAGGCCGTTGACCCATGCGCCGTCGAGGCCCACGACATCGCTGAGTGTCCCCGACGCTGCGCCCACAACGATCTGATCATGGGTGGCGGAATAGGGACCGCTGACGAGCGTCACCTTGATGCCGGGGTTTTTGGCTTCAAAGTCGTCCATGATGCTGCGCAGAGCGCCGGCGGGCATTTCTGGTTCCCACCATTGGATGAACTCGAGATTGGTCTGAGCAAAGGCGCAGGTGGCGCATAGTGCCCAGGCGGCCACAGCCGACTGAGCCGCCATGATATATCTTCTGACGTTCATGTTTCCCTCCCTAGGAATGATATTTTGCTCGATCCTCCCGATCGAGACCAAAGTAGGTTCCTTTAGGCATCTGGCTGTCAATGAAGAACTGCAATCGGGAAAAGCAAGAAGGCTTCAGGAGCGATGAAAATGATACTAATCTATTGATTTATATATGTTTTAGCTTTGGCTTTCGCGACGCTTTTTTCTTTCCGTGATATTGCTCGTGTCGCATTTTTTCTTTACTTTCGTAAACAAATGAAAGCCGCGCCGCCCAAAGGAAAACAAATGAAAGGGCGACCGCTCGGTAGGGTCGCGCCGCAATATGCGTCGATGCGTGGCAAGCGCGCCAATTGCCAGACGCTGGTGCGGCACGTGGGATCATTGTCTCGCAACAGACCGTGCGCCTGTGGGCAGAGAAATTCGATCGGCACTTTGCCGGCGAAATCCGCAGGCGGTCCGCCGGTCGGCCTGGCGACAAATGGTACCTCGATGAAGTTGTGACCACGATCGGCGGAAAGAAAAACTGGCTTTGGTGGGCTGTCGATCAGGATGGTTTCGTTCTCGACGTGCCGGTGCAGATAGCCAGCATAGGTCTGCGCTACACGAACTTCCATACGACATCGCTGTGTTCCCGCACACGCGCCGCTCTGATCACGGGCCGTAATCATCATTCGGTTGGCTTCGGTGTGATCAGCGAGGCGTCGACCGGTTATCCGGGCTACGATAGTGTCATTACCGTGGACAAGGATACGCAAACGATCTTCCCCGACGGCAACTCGGCATATTTGCACTCGTCCTTGATTTGCCTCAATGCATCAATCGAATTGAAGATCATCCTAACAGTCTTCGATGAACGCATCTCTCTTCAGGAGCGATACTATGCTGAGAGCAAAGCGCGATAGTATCGGTGGCCCGCAAGGCAGCGCGATACCGTCTTTAGGGGATTTTGAAGGCCGTGCCTTCGTTCTGCGGGTGATGGCGACTGTTGCCCTGTCGAGGCTCTTAAGGCGTCGAGAGGCCGACGGCCAGACCGAGCTCATAAAGGCACTTCAGCGCGCTATCGAACGAAAATGCGCAGGGGCCAAATTGCCTGGCGCTGATATCGCGGCTGCTTCAAAATACGCAAAAGAGGTGTTTGACGAAGCTCTGGATCGCGCAGGTAGATCTGCAGCTTCAAGACAGTGAAGCCCTGAGTAGGTAAGGGCAATCAGGCAGTTGTCGCCGACTGGAGGATCCGACGTCATCACGTCAATCAGTTTTGATTACCGCGTCACCGATATCGCTTCGAACGGACACTCGAACGGCCGAAATCCATGGAGCGGCGGGCCTGTCGTTATCCGATCGAAGAACCTTATACCAAGGTACGGCAATTATGAACATTCGGGAAATGCCATACAAGGAGTGTATTGCCGTCGTGAAAAGACAACGGCTCGCAAGGTTGGCATGCGCTCACGCCGACATCCCCTATGTTGTCCCTGTTCAATATGCATGTGCCGATGACAGGCTGTATATCTTCACTTTGCCTGGCAAGAAGCTGGATATCATGAGACAGAACCCAAATGTTTGCGTCCAAATTGACCAGCTCAAAAGCAAGCGTTCCTGGAAAAGTGTGGTTATCGACGCGAGATATATCGATCTTGAAGTCAACGAATGTCTCGAAGAGAAGCATCAGGCTTGGTCTCTACTCGCGCGACATCTCGATTGGTGGGAGCCAGGTGCTTTGAAGCCCCCGTCCCGATGGACAGACGCACCATCAAAGACGCACATTTTTTTTGCACTCGATATAGTCGATGTGAGCGGGCGTGCTACGGCGAGCTAACAGACGGAGATGTCGCTAAGTGAAGAAAGCAAGAAACCGCTTTCTCGTCACACCAAAGGATTTCTGCCATGCAAAAAATTGAAGGCCAAAATTCTGATGACAAAACCAGTGCAACTGCGCCAACGATTGGAGAGATTGAAGGCCGCTTTCTTGTTCTCGAACTCGTCGCTTTGAGTTGCTCGACAAGGTTGCTTAGTCTCCACGACGGACAGGAAACGGCAGACCTAACGGCAGAGATACTGCGCGGCATTGAGACTGCCGGCCGAAATCTGGGGCTGCATTTCCGCGACATAGTCGATGCGCAAAGCTACGCGGAAGATTTGTTGAGAGATGCTCAAGCCCAAGCGGATGGTCTTGAGGACATAAAACATGCATGCCTTAAATTGAAAGAGGAAAAGTAAGTTTAAATGTTGGGCAATTAAACCCTGCGTTTGACAAGAGAGCTTTCAGCAGTTCGCCGCCCGATCTCAGTTCTTTTATTGATAAAGGCGCTTCTGGATAGTCGATTTTCATCCCGTTAAGCCGGCGATCCCTTATGAAGGCGTTGACACCGGAGAGATTGAGAAGGTGTCCTCCGTTCGCCGATCAGCGCCGACATATCGTAGCCAACCAAGGTCTCGCATTTGACACACACCTGCCAGCCGCCGAGTTTCCGCTCCGTGGCTCGAGTTCGGCGAATGCTAAAGGCATGTCTTGACTGTAGAGAGGCCTCGTCAATGGATGGCAAAGTGATGCGGTGGACCGAGCGACAGGCCGCAGAACATGCCATTTGGTCCCCCTGCTGGATTGGAGGCCGCCGAGGATCAACTTCGGAACTGCGGATTGAAGGCGAGCGAAGGCTTCGTGGGTGGATACCGGATTATCACGTAATTCTGCGGTCTTCCTTCCCGACGCGAAGGACGAGTTGAGTTCGTCCTCTTCCTGTTTCCGCTCGTTTCGCGTCCGCCTACCAAATCACCGGCCTCATCGAACCCGAAAATGTTTGCCGTTCTTGACGCGCGTCAAAGCGGCCGGTTCGAAGTGGTAGTTTGATGGCGAGGCTCAATGTTGAGAGCAAGCAACTTTGCTGGGATCCGGATTTTCGGACCCTGCTCGGCAAACAGGAGATGGTCATGCCTGAGACAGTTCCCGTAAAGACAGAACACAAGACGATGCCGGCCGGCGGCAACATCTGGTCGCCGTTCGAAACCTTGCGCACCGAAATTGACCGTCTGTTCGAGGATTTCGGACCGTCGTCGTTTCGGCCTCTCGCACGGCCGTTTTTTGCGCGTACTGCGGCATCTTCGAATGATTGGATTGTGTCGCCTGCCGTCGACGTCGTTGAAAAGGACGATGCTTTCGAAGTGACGGCCGAAGTGCCCGGTTTGGACGAAAAGAACCTGGAGGTGAAACTTGCGGACGGTGTTCTGACCATCCGCGGCGAAAAGAGTGAAGAAAAGGAAGACAAGCAGAAGGCCTATCATGTTTCGGAACGGCACTACGGTTCGTTCCAACGCTCCTTCCGGCTTCCCGACGGCGTCGAGGCTGACCAGGTCAGCGCGGCTTTCGCGAAGGGCGTTCTCAAAGTGACGCTTCCCAAGAGCCTCACTGCGAAACAGAACGATCGCAAGATCGAGATTAAGGCCGGCTAATCTGGGACAGGCGGGTGCGTCTGAGCACCCACCGCCATCAGCATCGCCGGAAGACAGCAGCAGACGAAATCGGCGACGGACACAACGGCCGGCAAACTCCTTGTGACGCCTCGTTGTTTTGCGAAGGAAGACTTGATCGAGCTGGTTCTCGGCCGTTGGCTAATGGTTTGGCTGTGGGCCATTCCATTTGGCGACGCAGCCTTTCTCACGTGGTGCGCAGTCATCATGCTGGCGTAGTCGTCGTCGCCTTATCCACGTTTTCGGGATCCGGCACCAGCCTAGGAGAAGGACGATGGGCATCGACATATCGCGCACTGCAGAAGCGTTGCTTTCGGGAGCGGGATCCTGCGGGGAACAGGGGACAATAGGAGATAGAAAGATGGGATCGAAAGTTCTCGCAAAGGCCGAGTGGGCGGCTTACTTCTCGCACCTCCACGAAGCCGTGCAAGGCAAGGAGATCAAAATCGAAATCGTGGGCGCGACTGTTGGCGACCAGATCCTTGTGAAATCCACCCCTCTGCTTGGGGCAACGTACGAAGTCAAGCAGGACATGCTCGAGCTATTGGTCGAGGGCATGACACATGTGATCGAAAGACCACGGAAAATCACCGTCCAGGATGAGGAAGGCGAGGTCGTCGCGATCGAAGTGATTGATCTGGCCGACCGACATCAGATCCTGACGTTCGCCTAGTGAAGATGGGGCTCGGCGAGGTGGTGAAGGTCGACGCACGCCAACCGAGCCTTGTCCTGCACGCCACCAAGGACCGGAGCGGCGCTATCGACGATCTCACAGAGATCAGCCTGTGTTCGCAGAACGACGCCTGCGAGGTGCTCGCCTCCAGCCCGTCGGGGATTGCCGCCGACGAAGCACGACTGCGGCGTCATCGGTATGGCCCCAACGTCATTAGCCGCGAGCAACGTGCCCCGCTGCTCAAAGAAATCTGGGTTCGCGCCAAAAGCCCACTGAACGCCCTCCTGCTTATGCTTGCCATCATTTCGTACGCGCTCGGCGATCTGCGAGCTGCGGTCGTCATATCGGCCATTGTCATCCTCTCGGTGGGGATGGCCTTTGTTCAGGAGCGTCGTTCCAGCCAGGCGGCCGCCAAACTTCGCGCGATGGTAAGGACGACTGTCAGCGTCCTTCGTCCGGGCAGGAGCCAGCCTGAGGTAGCAGAAGAACCCGTCGAAGATCTCGTGCCTGGGGACATCGTGCGGTTATCTGCAGGCGACCTCATTCCCGCTGATTTGCGCCTCATCGACGCCACAGACCTCTTTGTAAACCAGTCGACTCTGACTGGGGAGGCAATGCCTGTCGAGAAGGAGTCAGGTCCCGCCTCGGCACCCATCGGATCGGCATTCGATCGTCCAAACCTCTGCCTGATGGGATCCAACGTGGTTAGTGGATACGGAAGCGGTCTGGTGGTCAGGACTGGTCCGCAAACCTTCTTCGGCGCGCTGGCCGAAAAGGTGGTGGCCCGGCAGGAGGAGACGGCCTTCGATCTCGGCGTCAAGCGCTTCACCTGGCTGATGATCGCTGTGACCGTTGTTCTCGGCCCCCTTGTCTTTGTCATCAACGGAATCACCAAGGGAGATTGGCTTCAGGCCTTGTTGTTTGCCGTGGCGGTAGCCGTCGGGCTCACTCCCGAAATGCTTCCGATGGCGGTAACCGTCAACCTTGCAAAGGGCGCGCTCGCAATGGCCCGATCGAAGGTGATCGTGAAGCGCCTGAACGCGATCCAAAACCTCGGAGCGATGGACATTCTGTGTACTGACAAGACCGGTACGCTGACGCAGGACAGGATCATTCTCAAGCAGCATGTTGACATCCATGGCGGCGACTCGCCACGAGTGCTGCACTTCGCCTACCTCAACAGCTACTTCCAGTCGGGGCTGAAGAACCTGCTCGACGTCGCAGTCCTCCAGCATGGGGATGTCCATGAAGAACTAGGGATCGACCAGCGCTTTCGAAAGATAGGGGAAATACCCTTCGACTTTGCCCGCCGACGTTTGTCCGTCGTCGTTTCTGACAATCAGGGCAAGCACATTCTCATCTGCAAGGGCGCGGTCGAGGAGATGTTCACGGTGTCCACCCGCTACGAGGATGGCGGGGGGACCGGAATGTTGGATGCGAGCCACTTGGCGACGGCCAAGGAAGAGACTGTCGCACTCAACGAGAGTGGATTCCGCGTGGTCGCCGTTGCATACAAGGAGATCACCGAAACGAAGTCGAGCTATAGCGTGGAAGACGAAAGCAATCTTACTCTGCTCGGCTACATCTCGTTTCTGGATCCTCCCAAGGAGAGCGCCGCCAACGCCATCGCTGCGCTGGAGGCGAAAGGGGTGCGCGTGAAGATACTCACCGGAGACAACGAAATCATCACGCGCAAGATATGCGGCGATGTCGGGATACCGGCTGGCGACATTCTGCTTGGGTCGCAGCTCGAGGGAATGACGGATATCGAGCTCGCAGAGAAAGCTTTGGCTGCAACCGTGCTTGCGAAACTGACGCCAGTGCAAAAAGAGCGCGTCGTCAGTATCCTTCGTTCGAGCGGTCATGTGGTCGGTTTTCTCGGCGATGGCATCAATGACAGCCCGGCGCTCAAGGCCGCCGACGTTGGCGTATCAGTCGACAGCGCCGTCGATATCGCGAAGGAAAGCGCGGACATCATCCTGCTGGAAAAGAACCTTCTCGTACTGCGAGACGGCGTTGTCGAAGGGCGTAAGGTGTTTGCGAACATCACGAAATACATAAGGATGGGCGCGAGTTCGAACTTCGGCAACATGTTCAGTGTCATAGGGGCCAGTCTGTTCCTGCCATTCCTCCCGATGACGGCAATACAGGTACTGACCAACAACCTGCTCTACGACGTCTCGCAGACAGCCATCCCGACCGACACTGTCGACGAGGAATTTATCGCCACGCCGCGCCGATGGGATATTGGTGGTATCTTCAGGTTCATGCTGCTTCTTGGGCCGGTTAGTTCGATCTTCGACTATGTGACGTTCGCATTGATGCTATTCGTTTTCAAGGCATGGAGCAATCCGGCCCTGTTTCAGACGGGATGGTTCGTGGAATCACTGCTCACCCAGACATTGATCATCCACATCATACGCACCGCTCGCGTTCCTTTCATTGAGAGCAACGCCAGTGCAGCACTTGTTGCCACGAGCATCGTTATCGGGATCATTGGCATCATTCTGCCCTCCACCGAACTGGGAACCGCCCTGGGATTTGTCGCCCTGCCCTGGCCATACTGGCCGTTGTTGGCAACAATTCTATTGTCGTACGCAACGTTGACGCATCTTGTAAAACGCTGGTTTGTGCACACATGGGGAATGTAAGAAGCGGAAGCAAGATGCAAGGACGTCAGGTCATCTCGACTGCTTCCGAAGCGCGGTATGTGTTCAGACTTTGAGAGCAACATTAATCCTATCTGGCAGTTTGTCGCCCAACCGATCCTCAATTGGCACTAGCATTACAGTTGCATTTTTGTGCATTGCCTGAATCTAGCCGACCTCGATGGCGATGATTTCGACGCGGCATTCCCCGGCACCTGGACACGGGGGGCTGCTGATCCGCCGCAAGATCGCCGATGGCAATCTCGCTTTCTTCTCCACATGGTGCCCGGTTGGTACATCCATGGAAAAGCTGGTGACCGTGGAGGGCCACCGCTGGGCCATCGAAGACCGTTTCGAAACCGCCAAGAACGAGCTCGGCCTTGACCACAATGAGACCCGCTCCTGGCACGGCTGGCATCGCCATGTCTCGCTGGTCATGCTCGCATTCGCCATGATGGCTGTCATTCGTCATCGCGCCAACACTATGCCACCCCCAAAAACGAGGCAGCGCTTGGGACCCGGCATCGGCAATTGATCCGCTGCTCGATCCAGGAAATTCGCCGGATCGCTACCCGCCTCGCACGACAGCGAATCGAACCTTCATGCGTCATCACATGGTCGCTTTGGCGACGGGCACACCAAGCCGCAGCAAGGCAAGCGCACCTCAATTCAAAAATGCAACTGTAATGCTAGGAACAGCAGGGTTCGGCAGGGTCGTGCGCGGCCGGCATCACACTTTAGAGCAGCTCTCAGATGCCAACGAGCACCAAAAGAACCTGACCTGTGGCTGCAAAGTCACTGGGTTACGAGACGGCGTGGGATCCTGCGCTCTCGATGCGGAACGCGCAAAGCCGGCCGGCGGGGAGCGGCGAAGACTTGTCAACGATGAAGCAGGCAGGCGCTCTTGCGACCGCCCACCAACCAGCTTCGCCACCGCGGATCCTGCTAGATTGCCAGATGCGTCTGGGGATCGAAGAAGTGCAGTTTGGCCACATCGATCGCCAGGTTCATCATTGCGCCCGGCTGGACTGTGCTGACGGCTTCGAACTTCGCCACGGCGTTTGCCGCACCGCTCAAGTCCTCGACGGCATCGGGGTCACCGGAGTCGATCCGCACCGCTTCGATCTTCAGATGAACGATCAGCTCTGAGCCCAGTTCCTCGATCGATTTCACAAGGGCCGGGATCGTCGCGTAGCGTGATCCCGATTCCAGACCGCTGTCATAAAGGTCTTCCGGGCGAATGCCGAAGATGATTGTCTTGCCTTCGAACGCCGCCAGACCGGGAGAGTGCTCGAATGTACTCGTCGACAGCGGTATGGAAAAGGTCGGCAGATCGATCCTGCCGTTCTGCAAGCGGCCTTCGAACAGATTCATGGACGGCGAGCCGATGAAACCCGCGACGAAGGCATTGACCGGCCGGCTATACAATGTTTTTGGCGTGTCGACCTGCTGAAGGACGCCGCCCTTCAGGACGGCAACCCGGTCGCCCATGGTCAAGGCTTCGGTCTGATCGTGCGTCACATAGATCGTCGTCACGCCAAGCTGCCTTTGCAGGCTGACGATTTCAGCGCGCATTTGCACGCGCAGCTTGGCATCGAGATTTGACAGGGGTTCGTCCATGAGAAAAGCTGCCGGTTCCCGCACCATTGCGCGTCCCATGGCGACCCGCTGGCGTTGGCCGCCGGAGAGCGCGGCCGGTTTGCTGTCGAGCAGCGTATGCAACTGAAGTGTCTTGGCTATTTCATTGACCCGCTTCGTGCGCTCTTCCTTGCTCTTGCCCGCAAGTTTCATAGAAAAGGCAATGTTGTCGAACACCGTCATATGCGGATAGAGCGCATAATTCTGAAAGACCATTGCTATGTCCCGGTCCTTCGGCGCGAGATCCTCGACATTCTCTCCGCCGATGCTCAGGGTCCCGCTGCTGATCTCCTCCAGCCCGGCGATCATGCGCAATGCCGTCGATTTTCCGCACCCCGAAGGGCCGACGAGGATGAGGAATTCGCCATCATTTATCGTCAGGCTAAGATCCTTGATCGCATGGAACTTGGTTCCAAAGGTCTTGCAAATTTTATCCAGTACAACAACAGCCACGGCACTTCCTCCTTAGTATCGTCGCCATCCAATCCTCAGGACAGCCCCTCCCCGGCGCTGTTTCGGATCGAACCGAAACCGTCATCTGCGCAGCGCTGCAGCGCTAATCCTATCGTCCGGAGCACCGGTGTGATGAACTCTCAGTCAGGCGGCGCAATCGGTCTGGGCACGGACGCATTTTCCTTCGCCATCCACGCGAGACAGGCGCTTTGATCCGGCAGAGCCATACGACCACCCGGGCCGGTCACCGAGATCGCTGCTGCGGCAGTTGCGTAAACAGCGCAGGCGACAGGCTGTTTTCCCTGTGTCAGCGCAAAAGCATAAGCGCCGTGAAAGCAATCTCCGGCGCCTGTCGTGTCGACCGCTTTGACCTCGTAGGCCGGAACATGCCACAAAACGGCGTCCCCCGTCTGCCTGACATAAGATCCTCGCTCACCGTCGGTCAGAACGACTGCGGTGCGGTCGTCAGACCAAAGCTTATGCAGGATCAACGTCGGATCGGTTTCGCAAGAATAAGTCTGCGCAAATTTCAATGGCAATACGAGATGGTTCGATAGGCTCATCAATCGTTCGGTCGCAGGGCCGATCGTCCATTCGATGTCTGCCACCACGGCTAGGCCTAGCTTACGGGCGCGGGCAACAACCATATCGGCGTGGGTGGCATAGCCGTCGATCAACAGCACCTGCGCTTGTGCAAGAGTGCTATCGGTCAGCGCCTCGGAGGTTCCGTGCGGCACATCATCGTCATAGGCGATAAACCTGTCGCCTTCGGGTCCGACCGTGATCACCGACCGTATTGGCCGGGCATCGGCGCGGCGCGGCGCAAAGGATACATCGACCCCGTGCCGTTCAAGCTCGCGGGCACTGATATCGGTGAGAGGCTGATCACTCAGCCAACCGATGAAACCGGCCCGTCCCCCCAGCTTTGCGACCGCAACAAGGGCCGTCGCGACATTGCCGCCGTGGTCCTGGGTGCGACTTGTCACCTTTCCCTTGCCGGCGCTCAGCGGCCGGTCGACATAGATGATATCGTCGATCGCCAAGGCCCCGAAGCCCAGAACCTGAAGGTTGTGTGTCACCTGTCAACCGCCCGCGGCAGCGAGCGCCTCTTGCGGCGCCATACCGCTGTGAATGACAAGCTTGAAGGCGCGCGCCGCCATCGTCGTATCGCCGTGTCCCCAAAGGTTTCGCCCCACCACGGCGCCCTTCGCCCCCGCACGCAAGGCATCGGCGGTCTGCGTCAGAGCACCGAGCAGATTTTCCGTCTTCGGACCGCCCGCGATAACGATGGGAACCGGGCAGGTGGCGACTGTTTCCTGGAATGAGTCGAAATCCCCGGTATATCCAACCTTGATCACGTCGACGCCGGTCTCAAACCCGATCCGCACGGCATAGGCGATTTCGTCGGGGGTGAAGACGATCTTGCCGCCGTTCGAATAGTCGCGGGGATAGACATGGGCAACGACCGGCATTTCAAAGCGAGCGGCGGCGTTGACGGTGTCGGTGAGCCAGCGAATATATTCGCCTTCCGTATTGCCGCGCACCGGAATGGCAACTGCCAGAGCATCGGCACCGTAGCGCACCGCGTCCTCTGGGGTCGCGATCAACTGACGGATTCGATCGTCAGGCGTAAAACATCCGGCTTGAATGACCAGCGCCGCCTTGCCGGCATAGGCAGGCCACAAATGGCGCGCAGCCCCAGGCTGAATGCTGATATAGTCCGGCTCTCCGGCCATCACTCGCTTCAGCGCGCCCGGCAGATCTGCCAGGCCGCCCTCACGGACATTGCCATAGCCCACGAAGTGGTCGACCGCACCACCGAACAAATGCCCCGACGGATGTGAAAACAGCCGTGACAGGCGAATTTTGGTTCCAAGGCCCATATCAATGCTGTCCCTTTACAAGTTTGATTTCGCGTTAAAGACCCTAACTCGAAAATAAACGAATGTTCAATATTTCGATTCCTTTCGTTTTGATTTAAGATAACAGCGGCGCGGACTGGACAGCGGACTGGACAAATGCCAATACCAGCTTTCCCCGCGCTTTTGGACCGCAGTGGTTGCCGTGTATTTTCGATTTTCGAAAGCTCGGTGCCGTCACTTATTTGAAAGGAATTCGAGGTCACACATGCTTGCGGAACAACGGCGACATCAGATCATGCTGGAACTTCAGCGGACCGGCCAAGCGCGCACCACGCAGCTGGCGGAAAACTTCGGCGTCTCCGAGGTGACAATCAGATCCGACCTGGAAATTCTGGACGCCAAGAAGCAGCTCATCAAAACGCATGGCGGCGCAATCGCATTGCCGGCCAGCTCACCCGCGGCAGCCTTCGAAGAACGGATGAACCGTAATTTCGATGCCAAACGGCGCATCGCGCAGATGGCGGCACGCCAGATCATCGACAACCAGTCCATTGTGTTCGACAGCGGCTCGACACTGCTGCAGGTCGCCATGCAAATGCCCCCGGTCAATAACGTCGTGGTGGCCACAACCGCCATGAATATCGCGCAGCATCTGATGTATCGGCCGGGGCTGGACGTGCATATGATAGGCGGCCGGGTCTTTCCCAGCACCGTCAGCACGATCGTCTCGGATTCCGACAAGGCGGTGGGCGGTCTTGTCGCCCACCAGGCGTTTCTCAGCGCTCATGCCATCGATCACGCATTCGATGTCGTCGATGTCTCGGAAGACATTGCGCGCACAAAACGTAATCTGGTCCGCATGGCGAGGCGCGTCATCCTCGTGGCGGATTCCAGCAAGTGGGATATTGGCGCTTCGTCCAAGGCATTTTCGCTTTCCCGGGTCGATCTGATCATCACCGACACCGGCATGCCGCAGGGGATTCGCAGTCGGCTGGACAAGCTGGGAGTCGAAGTGCGCTATGTGTAGGGGCGATTACGCTGCCAATTGTGCTTCATGTAACAAAAAATTTTGCGCATGCGACATTCTCAGGCTACAAACGCAATTCGAAAGCCCTCACACTGACCGCCTTTGCGATATCGGCTGACGCAGACGAGCCTTGGCGCAGTGCAACCAGAATTGCCAATGAACAAGATGACGATTAAAACCATGGACGATTTCGCCCGGTCCTGTGGCGTTTCTCGTCCAACGCTTTCGAGGTATTTCGATAACCCGAGCAGCGTAAAGCCGGGGACGCGCAAACGCATCGAGGACGCGCTATCGGCATCAGACTACCGTCCTAATCTCTATGCGCGCAATCTCAATCGCAAGAGGACGCGGAACATTGGCATTCTCGTGCCCGTCATCACAGATCCATTCTATGCCGAAATGGTCAACCGTCTGGAATTGCTCGTCCGTGGTGAAGGTTACTGGCCAATCGTCATCTCGTCCCACGGCTTGCCGGATCTCGAAGCCGAGGCTGTGAACACACTTCTGTCCTTGAAGGCTGCCGGTGCCATCATCGCGCCTCTTGGTCTCTCATCCGAGCCTGGCATCTTCGAAAAACTCCGGGAAAGCATTCCCATTGTCTACTTCGATACGTTCATCGAAGGCGACACACCCTTCATTGGCAACAACAACGCCCAAAGCGTTGCGACGATTGTCGACTATCTCTGCCGATCCGGCGAGCCGCCTGCATATTTCGACATTCCGCATGTCAATCACAATTCCGGGGAACGGCTGGCAAGCTATATCGCCACGATCGAGTCGCTCGGTTTCGAACCGGTCGTGTTTGGTGCCACCGAGAGTTACGGCTGGGATTTCGAACGTATGGGGTATGAACAAACCGACGCAATGATCGCGGCCGGAACGCTCCCGGGCAGGACGATTCTCTGCGCAAACGATCGCCTCGCCTTCGGCGCAATGGCAGCCGCCCATTCGCGCGGCCTTCGCGTCGGTCGCCGGAGCGATAGCGATCTTCGCATCGCCGCCCATGACGACCACCCTCTCAGCCGCTATACCTGCCCGCCATTGACGACGATGGCGCAAGACTTCACTGCCATGGCGCGCGGCAGCGTCGACACACTGCTTTCGATGCTGGACGAAGACAATGACACCACCCAGGTCGTTGCACGAAAAATCATCCTCGACGGTACATTGGTGATGCGTCAGTCGGCGTGATCGACGAGGCTGCGCCATCCGGCAACCGCCTCTTCCACCGCCCGCCGCGCCGCCGGAATGTGCCGTCCCATGGAAACGAAGCCATGGATCTGGTCCTGCCAACGCCGAGGGACTACAGGGACACCCGCCTCGGCAAGCCGGCTGGCATAGGCCTCGCCTTCGTCTGCAAGGATATCATGGCCCGCAATCGCGACGAAGGCCGGTGGCGCACCCGCGACATTTCCGACGCGCAGGGGGGAGACGCGCCAGTCACCGATATCAGCCGCATTGCGGACGTAGTGATCCCGGAACCAGCGCATCGTCGAGGTCGTCAAACCGTATCCTTCTGAAAACCTGACATAGCTGTCGGCCGTCTGTCCGGCGTCGGTGTTGGGATAGAGCAGAAGTTGCGCCGAGATTTTCTGGGCAACGCCATCCCGCGCGAGAAGTGACAGGACAGCGGCCAGATTGCCGCCGGCACTATCGCCGGCAACCGCGATCAGATCTGGATCGATACCCAGCGCGCTTGCCTGCTCCGCCACATAGGTAAAAGCTGATACGCAGTCTTCCAGACCGGCCGGGAATTTGTGCTCGGGCGCCAGCCGATAGTCCGGGCAAAATACGACGCAGGCGCCGATATTTGCAAACCACCGGCAGATCTCGTCATGGGATTCAAGCGTGCCGACGACCCAGCCGCCACCGTGAAGGTAGAGAAGTGCCGGCGCATCCGCGTCCGGAGCGCCCACGCCCCGATAGATCCTGACCGAGATCGGGCCGCCCGTCCCTGCAATTGTTCTGTCCTCGATGCTCGCGACCGGCTCGCGGTCGCCCTGCAATGTCGGGCAACCCGCGTCATAGGCGGCGCGCGCCTCGTTTACTGTCCCGCGCTCAAATGGTGGCTGGTTTGCGGCGCGGCCGAGCGCCAGGACATGCGCGGCGCCGGGATCCAATCGATCTTTCATCGCTTCACCTCAAGCAAGCAGGCTGCGGGCTTCATCTTCGCCGAGCAGCGGCGGTTGTGCGACTGCGCCTGCAATCGCAACCGCGCTCGTGGCCTCGCTGGATGCCAGGGTCGCTTCCATGATCTCGAGAACATGAAGGGCCAAATCGCCGGAGGCGCGCGGCGCCCTGCCCTCGCCAAGCGCGCGGACGAGATCGGCAACGCCCAGCATGCGATAATTGGCGCGGTCGGGAGCGCTATACGGCCAGTTCAGGGCACCATACAGCTCGCCTTCGCTTTTGAAATTCTTCCATTCGGCGCCGCGCTCGGAGAGCGAGACCGTTCCGCCGAACGTATCGGGATCGGGCAGGCGCAACGAACCTTCCGTACCGTGCAGTTCGATTGGATGATTGGAGTGCCGGAAGACATCCCACGACGCACCGAAATTCACCGTCGCGCCCGATTGAAACTCAAGAAGCGAGAGCACGTTGGTCGGCGTACCCACTTTGAACGTCGTGTTCTTGAAGGGGCCATCAGCGGTGATCAGCCGTTCTTCCTGGCCTTTCGTCGCCATCGCCATGACGCTTTTCACCGGGCCGAGCAGATTGACCAGCATCGTCAGGTAATAGGGACCCATGTCGAACATCGGCCCACCACCGGGCTGATAATAGAATTGCGGATTAGGATGCCAATGTTCCATGCCGCGGCCGAACATGAAGGCGGTGCCGCTGACCGGGCGGCCGATCGCACCTGCATCCATCAGGCCTCGTGCACGCCGGCCGGCGGCGCCGAGGAATGTATCGGGAGCCGAACCCAACAGAAGACCGCGACCTCCGGCTTCCGCCACCAGCTTGCGGCCCTCGGCGGCCGACGTCGCGAGCGGCTTTTCAGTGAAGACGTGCTTGCCCGCGGAAAGCGCCGACATCGTCACGTCGAAATGGACGGCCGGGATGGTGAGGTTCAGGACAAGGTCGACTTCGGGGTCGGCCAAGAGCGCATCGACCTCCATCGCCCGGATGCCATATTCCTTCGCCCTCAGCGCCGACATGTCGGATGAGATGTCGGCACAGGCCCTCAATTCGACTCCGGCAAACAGGGCGGCGTTACGCAGGTAGGTCATCGAGATATTGCCGCAGCCGATAACGCCGATACCCAGCCTGGTTCCCGGATATGCTTTCATGAATTGGCCTCCCCACCAATTTCAGATGTTTTGCCCATCATCGATGGGCATCGCTGTCGCGACAATCGCTATAGAACATTTTATTTCTTGACGCGCGATAAATTTTTATAAACCATGCGCAAATAGCAATCCAGCGGCATGTCATCGAAGGCCTGAGCGAAATCAAGGAATGAGCATGAGCATCAAAGACCTGAAAGTCGGCTGCCAGACATTCACCTGGGAAATGCTCGGGAAAAACTGGAATGGCGGCCCGGACGATCTGCTGGAAGCCATTGCGGAGGGCGGCTACGCGGGTATCGAGATTACCGACACGATGATCGGTCGCTACGCGGATTGTCCCGATGATTTCGCCGCCAGCCTGAAGAAACATGGCCTGACGCTCGTGTCTTTTGCGATCGGCTCCAAAAGCGGCTTCACCGTCAGGCAAGAGATCGACAACGACCTCAGGACCACGCAGCGCTGGATCGATTTCGCGGCCGCCTTTTCCGGCGCCCTCGTTTCGATCGGCTCGGCTACGGTTGTCTCCGAAGGACCACGGGAGGCGAAATTCGAAATCGCCGCGGAATTCTACAATCGGGCCGGCGAACTCGGCAGGGCTTCGGGCGTGGATATCGCCGTGCATCCCAGCTCGCACCACAACACGCTGCTGTTCGACCGTGCCGATTATGACAGGATCTTCTCGCTTATCGACAAGAACCTCGTCGGCTGGGTGCCGGACACCGGCCATATCCTGCGCGGCCATGGGGATATTCTCGATACTCTGCGGACCTATCAGGATCGCATCCGCTATCTGCATCTCAAGGACGTCGATGCAGGCGGCAAATGGGCCATGCTTGGCAAAGGGGTCTGCGATACACCTGCCGTGATCGACATCGTCGCTGCCGCGCCGCGCTTCAATGGCTGGTTGGTCCTGGAAGAGGAATCAGACACGGCCGCTGCCAACCCTGCGACTGCCGTAAAGACGAACCGCGAAACGATGCGCCGGTACGGCGCCTGAGGAAGAAACATGATCCGTAAGGAAGACCGGCGGCTGCGTGTGGGCGTGCTCGGCTGCGGGCCGATCGCACAGTTCGCCCATCTCGAATCCTGCGTGAAGGCCGGGAATGCCGACCTCTATGCCATCTGCGACGCAGCAGCCGACCTGCTCGCGCGCATGGGCGCGACATACGAACCTCAGAAGATGTATGCCGATTATGACGCGATGCTCGCCGATCCCGAGCTCGAAGCCGTCATCATCGCCACATCGGACGCCTATCACGTGCCGATGTCGGTCAAGGCGCTCGATGCGGGAAAGCACGTGCTCTGCGAGAAGCCGACCGGTGTGACGATCGAGGAGGGCCGGGTGCTTGCCGACGCCGTCAGGCGCTCCGGCAAGGTGCTGCAGGTCGGCCACATGAAGCGGTTTGACCCGGCGCTGGAGGCTGCCCGGGATTTCATCCGTGACGACATCGGCGAGATCTTCGCGCTGAAAGCCTGGTACTGCGACTCCACCCACCGCTACACCAATACCGACGCGGTCCAGCCGCTGCCGATCACCAGCAAGTTCGCCAGAAAACCCTCCGGAAATCCCAAGGCTGACCTGCGCCAGTATTTCATGCTGGCGCATGGCTCGCATCTCGTCGATACCGCCCGTTTCCTGTGTGGCGAGATCGTCGCGGTGCGAGCCCGCCTTCTCGAGCGTGCCGGCGCCTATTGCTGGTTCGTCGAAACCGAGTTCGCCAATGGCGCGCTCGGTCATCTCGATCTGACGGTCGCGGTCCGCATGGATTGGCATGAGGGCTTCCAGCTCTATGGCGAAAACGGTTCGGTGACCGCCAAGATATTCAATCCCTGGTATCTCAGGGCGAGTGAGGTCGAGATCTTCCATGAAAAGGACGCGACGACCCGCAAGCCACTAGGCGCCGACGGGCACTTCTTCCGCCGGCAACTGGAAGGGCTTGCCGATACCGTACTGAACGGCGCGCCGATGCGCGGTGCCGATATAGAGGACGGCATCGCCTCCATCCGCGCCATGGTCGCCATCGCCCGCTCGGTCGAAACGGGCGAACGTGTCGAACTCGCAACCGTCACGGGATCGGTCTGATGCAGCTTGGCATCTTCGCAAAGACCTTCCCCGGCACCGATCCAGAGCGTGTGCTCTCGGCCGTGCGTAACAGCGGATTTGCGACGACGCAGTTCAATCTCGCCTGCGTCGGCCTGCCATCGATGCCGGATGCAGTGGCACCGGAAACGATTACCGCGATCCGGGCGGCATCTGAAGAGACCGGCGTTTCGCTCGTGGCACTTTCAGGCACCTATAACATGGCCCATCCGGACAAATCCGTGCGGGAAAGGGGGCTCAAACAGCTTGGGGTGGTGATCGAAACGGCAGCGGCCTTGCAGATCCCGCTGGTGACGCTCTGCACCGGCAGTCGCCATGCCCAAGACCAATGGATGCATCATCCGGACAATGCGCTTCCGTCCGCCTGGGCCGATATGGCGGCCGAAATGGAAAAGGCGCTGGAACTTGCCGAGCGGCACGAGATCGATCTCGGCATCGAGCCGGAACAAGCAAACATCGTCACCTCTGCCGCCGATGCGGTGCGACTAATCCGAGAGATGGGTTCGAAGCGCCTGCGCATCGTGCTCGATCCGGCAAACCTCTTCGAACAGGCGACAACAGCCGAAGTGTCCGAGATTGTCACCAGGGCGATCGAACTCTCGGCCGGGCATGTGACGATGGCACATGCGAAGGACCGCCATGCCGACGGCCGCTTCGCGACGGCAGGTAAGGGTATCGTCGATTTCCCTGCCTTCATCGACGGCCTGCGCGCGGCTGGTTTTAACGGTGCGCTCGTCACACACGGTCTTGCGGCGGAGGAAGCACCGGCCGTCGCGAGATTCCTTACGGATCTGATCCGATGAAGGTGCAGAGAACCCTCCGGCGAGACGATGCCGACCTTTCCATCCACGACTTCGGGACAGGCAAAGCCTTGCTCTTTCAACATGGGCTCGGAGGCAATGAGGCGCAGGTCGCACAGGTTCTCCCCAAGGGGCTCGACTGGCGTCGGATTACAACCGAGTGCCGCGGACACGGAAGCTCGACGCTCGGAACGCAGCGCCCCTTCTCGATTGCGATGTTTGCAGCCGACGTCATCGCCGCGGCGGACGAAAAGGGAATAGATCGGTTCATCGCCGGCGGTATCTCCATGGGCGCAGCCATCGCGCTGCATCTGGCAAAAACGCACCCCGAGCGCGTCATCGGCCTCATGCTGGTCCGCCCGGCCTGGTCCTTTGCCCGCGCGCCCGACAATCTCGCGCCGATCCGCCAGATCGCGGCCTTGCTGCGATCTCATCCACTTGCCGAAGGCCAGGCGCTTTTTGCCATGTCGGCGACAGCGGAACGTCTGCGGGTGGAAGCGCCAGACAATCTCGCTTCCCTGCTCGGTTATTTCGAGCGCCCGGATGCGTTGGCCTTTGCCGACGTGCTTGATGACATCGCCTCGGATGGCACCGGCGTTTCGCGAGAAGACGCGGCAAAGCTTGCTATTCCGGCCCTCGTCCTCGGCAATCAGCAGGATGCCATTCACCCTCTCGCCGTTGCACGGTTGACGGCTGACGCGCTTCCAAATGCGCATTTCCTCGAAGTGCCGGCAAAGGCAGCGGGTGCGGAAGCTCATTTCGCCGCGGTCCGAACGGTGATCCGGCAATTCCTCACCACAGAATTCAAACATCGGAGCGTCGCTCAGCCATGACATCGAAATCTCTCTCGGGCGGCGCCATCGCCGCATTGCCGCGGCATAGGCTGCTCGGCGAGTTTTCACTCTGGTCCGCAGATCTTGCCAATATGGAACGCGACCTTCGCCGCATCGAACCCTATGTCGATCTCCACCATATCGACGTCGCCGACGCGCGCTTCACACCCGGCTTCCTGTTCTTTCCCGATTTCGTCGCCCGCATCGCCAAGCTGACGGCAAAACCGATCCATGTGCACCTGATGGTCGAGGCCGAGATCGTCGAGGAGCAGACACGCCAGTTCATCGAAGCGGGCGCCGATCTCGTCAGCGTTCATGCCGAGAACGGTGAAGCAGGCTTGCGTGCGGTGGCACTCGCAAAAGAGCTTGGGGCCGAAGCCGGCGTCGTTCTGCGGCTGGAAACCCCGGTCGCCGAGGCAGAACCGTTCCTCACCGAGGTCGCTTTCTTCACGCTGCTCGGGACCTCGATCGGCGTCAAGGGACAAAGCCTTTCGGACAAAGCCTGCGATCGGTTGCACGAAGCGCGGTCGCTGATGAAGCGTGCCGGACGTGAAAAGGACATTGTTCTTGCGGCGGACGGCGGCATCCGCGAACAGACCGTTCCACTGTTGCGTGCAGCAGGTGCGGAGACGGTCGTGCTCGGATCGCTGGCATTCGGTGACACGGATCTGCCCGGGCGCATCGCCTGGCTGCATGCCCTGGAGACCGGGCCCTGATGAGCAGGATTGCGCTTGCATTCGATCTGGGTGGCACGGAGTTGCGCGCCGCACTGGTTGACGACGGCGGCAAATTGCTGGCTTTCGCATCCGTGCCGACACGCGCCAGGGATGGACCGGATGCAGTCATCGAGCAGATCACGATGCTTGCTGAGAAAACCTGCTCGGAACTCCCCGACGCCAGGCCGCTCGGTATCGGCATCGGAGCGCCCGGCCCGCTCGATCCGGTCGCGGGCATCCTTACAGCACCGCCGACGCTCTCGGGTTGGCGTGAAGTCCCCCTCGCGCGCCTTCTTCAGGACCGCTTGAACCTGCCTGTACGGCTGGAGAACGATGCAAATGCCGCCGCTCTCGGCGAATGGCGTTTCGGCGCCGGCCGCGGCGTGGCCTCGCTGGTGTTCGTCACCGTATCCACCGGCATCGGCGGCGGGGTGATCTCCGATGGCCGGATCGTGCACGGGCGCCGCGGGCTCGCAGGCGAAATCGGCCATATGACCATCACAAGCGAGAGCGAACGATGCCTTTGCGGGGCGGTGGGCTGCTTCGAGGCGGTGGCGTCGGGGACGGCACTCGGCCGGTATGCGACGGCACTGACAAAACCGGGTGACGGCTCGGTGCTACGAACGCTGTCCCACGACGGCGAGGTGACGGGCCGACACGTTGTCGAGGCTGCGCGCGGCGGAGACGAGGCAGCCCTTGCGCTGATTGACGGGGAAGCCCGCTGGTTGGGCATCGGCTTTACTAATCTGCTCCATCTCTACTCGCCGGACATGATCGTCATGGGCGGTGGAATTTCCCACGGCTACGATCTCCTTCGTAAACCGATCGAGGCCACCATTCGGGAGCGGGCCATGCCCGCTTATCGCGATGTGCCGGTGGTGCCGGCACAACTCGGAAGGCATGCCGGCTTGATCGGCGCCGCAAGCCTGATCTTTCTCAATTGAGAGGTTCCGAAATCTACTGTTTCCGCCACGCTGCAGGACGATAGCCGAGAGTTCACTTGATTGTCTGAGCGATTCGATCAGTGTGCGCCAGACGAAGGTCGCCGGTTATTCAAAGAGAATGAGGCTTGCCGGAGTTGGCGGCATCGGTTTGACCATGACGCCGGCAAGGCCGGCCAGTCTTGCCATCTCAGTCAGCTCACTTTGCGTATATGCCTGACCTGCCGGCGTGCCGGCGAGCATCTCCCAGGAGAAGGCCGCGGGAAAAGGCGGCGACACGCCATCTTCGTTCGGCACGAAATCGACAGCGACGATCCGACCATCCTCCGCAAGGCTCGCGATGATCCTTCGTAACAGTTGGGCGCATGTCGGCAAATCGAAGTGGTGCAGAAAATTCGGAAGCAGCACGAGATCATAGCCCGTACCCCACTCCACATCGAAGGCACTGCCGGCGATTGTCCGGTACCTGTCAGCCACGCCGGCTTGTTCCGCGTTCTGCCGCGACAGTTGCAATACGGCGGCCCAATCGACGGCGACGATCTCCGCCGATGGAATGGCCTTCGCAATTTCGATCCCGAAAACGCCTGGACCTGCAGCGATGTCCAAAACCTTTTTGGGAGGCCTCGGCCAGCCAGAGATTTCACCAGCCAGTATTTTGGCGCTGAGCCCCGTAAAGGAGCCCATGCCGCGCGCAAACTTCACCCAGACCGGGTTGTCCGTCGACATGTTCGCAAGCCCGGTCGAACCGCCGTTTCGCACGACAGCGGCCGGATCACGCAGAAAATTATCCAGTACTTCGGGAGCGGCGACGAACTCAACGGCGGAGCCCATATAGGCCGGCGAATTGCGATCGAGGAACATTCTGGTCGAGGGCGTCATACGGTACTGTCCGCTCTCCTTCGTCAGGAAACCATGCACCACGAGGTAGTCGCACAGGATGCGCACCCCACGCTCCGAGGCGCTTGCCGCCGACGCCAGCAATGCTGCCGTTTTGCCCTCGCCGATATGAGTAAAGAGATCGAGCTCGATGGCCGCCCTGATCGCTGCTGTCTTTCGGCATGCAAACAGCGCATCGATCACGAGTTCGGGCGACACTGCGCCAGCATGGGCGTCGTCAACAATTGTTTCCATGGGATCCCCAAAAGCCCTCGACCGATCTTGCCTAGCAGCGCCAGCTGCAGAAATTATGCGTATATCCGTATATTCTACAATACGCACCCGCTAACCCTATCGGGTGATCGCGCCGAGCTGTCCTGCCGGCAGCCGTCGACGCCATTCGAGATGCTCGCCCTCGCCGAACTGCCGCCATGCTTGCTTCGGGCGAAATAGCCTTGTGGAATGCCGCAAAAATCGGTCCCGTTCTGTGCCGGGCGCAAGTGAAGGGTGACGCTATCTTGTCGTCAGATTGTCACAAATCACCCGGTGAACGGCTGCCGTTTCATTAGCAAATGCCGAACAATACACCCTAAATTAAGCCTCTTCGCATACTCCTTATTTCGCAAACGATTTTCGTAACGTTGAGGAGCGTCCCGAAATCAGTTCTCGGTCAGAGGAGCCGAGACGGAATAGACCGGGGTGCGATCTCACATGCCTGCTCGAGGAGGTAAGCGCATGCAGTTCAAATCGGCTACCGGACGCAATATTTTTTCCGTGGCAGCATGCGGCGTCATCGCCACCATCGCAGCATCAGGCGTTCTTTCTTATATCGCCTACAACGATATGCGCAAATCGAACCTCGATCAGATGCTTCAGATCGCTGCCACTAACGCGCTCAACGTTGAGAAATCCATGAGCGTAGCACTCAACATCGTCAACGGGCTGGAAACGTCGCTATCGACGATGAAGGAAGGTGGAAACTCGGACCGCGCGTCCGCCGACGCCCTGCTCAGGAACACGCTGCAGGACAATCCGATGGCGCTTGGCGTTTGGACCGGCTGGGAACCGAATGCCTTCGACGGCAAGGACAAGGATTTCGTCGACAAGGAAGGCCACGACGCTACGGGACGCTATGTGCCCTACTGGGTACGCAGTGGCGACAAGATTCAGCACACGCCGCTGGTCGATTATACCGTGTCGGGCGCCGGCGACTACTACCAGCTTCCCTTTGTTCAGAAAAAGACCGTCGTCATCGAACCCTATGTTTACGCCGTCGACGGTAAGGACGTGCTGATGACCTCGGTCGCCAAGCCGATCATGGTCGGAGGCAAGGCGCTCGGCGTGGCCGGTATGGACATTTCGCTCGACGATGCGAACAAGGCGATCTCTGCAGTCCACCCGATGGAGACCGGCTATCTCAGTCTCGTGACGGGCGCCGGCAGCATCATCAGCCATCCCTCCGCCAAACTCGCAGGCACGAATATCAAGGATGGCGGCGATCTGACCGCCGGTTGGGATCAGTTGATCGCAAAGCCCGGTGTCGAACAGGAGATCGCAGGCCCCGACGGCCAGACCTATTTCTCGGTTGCCTATCCGGTAAAGCTCACGAATGACCTGAACTGGTATGCGGTCGTCTCGGTGCCCAAATCCACAGTCTTCGCCCAACTCAATAACATGGTCTGGAGTGCAGTTGCGATCACGGCCGTCGCCGCTTTCCTGCTCGGTCTCGCAGGCTGGCTCATTGCCCGCAGATTCATCCGCCGCATAGAGGGCGTGATCGCCGAGACCGATCGTATCGCCCATGGCCAACTCGACGTGCAACTGAGCGACAAGAATGCGAAGGACGAGATCGGCGACCTCTCGCGCTCCCTCGGCATCCTGCTGGAAAGCAATCGTCAGAAGATCAGGCTCGAAGTCGACGCGGAAACGTCACGAGCTCGCGAGGAAGTCGAACGGCAGGAACGTTCCGTCCTCCATGCCGCCCGTGAGGATTCGATCAAGTTCGCGGTGAGCGAACTCGGGAACGGACTAGCCAGCCTTTCGAATGGAGACATGACCGTCCGGCTTGAAAAGCCGTTCACTGACTCCCTCGACGAGATCCGCATCGATTTCAACGCATCTGTGGAAAAGCTCCAGGCAGCCCTGATTTCCTTCTCCGAAAACGCTGCCGTCATCCAGGCCGGTTCCGAGGAAATCCGCTCGGGCGCCGATGATCTCGCGCGCCGCACAGAGCAGCAGGCGGCTTCCGTCGAGGAGACCGCCGCCGCGCTCGAGCAGATCACGACTTCTGTCAAGGACTCCACCCTCCGCGCCGAGGAGGCGGGGGCTCTCGTTGGTCGGACTAAGGAAGGTGCGGAAAAATCCGGGGAGGTCGTGCGCAGTGCAGTTGAAGCCATGAGAGGCATCGAGCAATCCTCGCAGTCGATCTCCAACATTATCGGCGTGATCGACGACATCGCCTTCCAGACGAACCTGCTGGCCCTCAATGCCGGCGTTGAAGCGGCGCGTGCTGGGGAAGCAGGCAAGGGTTTCGCCGTCGTCGCACAGGAAGTGCGTGAACTCGCGCAGCGCTCGGCGGCGGCCGCCAAGGAGATCGAGACGTTGATCACCACGTCCGGCGACCAGGTCAAGCGTGGCGTCAGCCTGGTCGGCCAGACCGGCAAAGCACTGCAGGCGATTGTCGCCGAAGTGCAGCAGATCGACATCAATGTCCAGGCAGTTGTCCAGGCCGCCCGAGAGCAGTCGACGGGTCTCATGGAGATCAACACGGCAGTCAACCAGATGGACCAGTCGACCCAGAAGAATGCCGCAATGGTCGAGGAATCAAACGCAGCCTCGCATACGCTGGTGACGGAGGTATCTGCTCTCTCAGAGCGTCTGGCCCAGTTCAATCTCGGCCAGCAGGCAAAGGCGGCTTCTGCCGCTCGTGCGACTATCAGGCCGTCGGCGCGCCCGGTCGCGACGCTTGTTGCGCATAGAACAGTTCCCGCCCCGATCACCGACTATAAGCCCGCGGCTTCGCCGGCCCGCACACTCGGTGGGAAGCTCGCAGTCGCGTTTGGCACGTCGCCCGCACAGGTGACGACCGAGGGCAACTGGGAAGAGTTCTAGACGCAGTGCGTCATGTCTGGACGGCGCCAATTTGGCAATGTGATGTTGGCCGCGTTTGAGCGGCCATTCAAGCCTTCATCGCATCACCGTGGATCAAGCTCTGGCGGAGCCGGAATACATCATCTGATGCAGTCTTCGCAGACGCTGTTGTTCCGGACCCTATATCGAAGGCTCTTTACAGAGCCTCCCGCTTGGGTTCCGCTATCTTTGCCCAATCGGGAATAACAATAGCATCATTGCGATCAAGCCCAGTCCCGCACCGACCATCTGTGAGGGAGCGAGCCGCTCGTCAAAGACAAAATATGCAATCACGTTGATAAGCAGCAGCTGAGTAACGGCGGAAACCGATATGGCGAGCCCCATTCCACCCTCTCTCATCAGCCGCACCATGATCAGATTACCCACACAATAGAGCGCGAGTGACAGTACCAGCACAAGAATGCTGTTGGTCGCGATATAGGTGCGTGAAGCGGTCGCCGCGCCGAGGAATGTTGCCATTGCGCCGGCGAACCAAAGCAGAAATTCTATTCTCATAGGTGACCTTCGTTCCTCTTTCCGCAAGCTGCATACAGCTGTCGGCCGAGGATCGCCAGCATTGGATTCCACTTGCGGATCGGCTGTTCGGGCCTAGTCGGACGCTTCTCTCGAGCCTCGCATCGAAAGCGTGAATGACGTTCTCGATGCGCAGCAGCAGGCTCTTGCCGACATCGTCTTTCAACATCCATCGGCTGATTGCGGGTCGTTCTGAGACCGCCGGCGGTAGAATTTATCAAGGAGCGCCTCGATTTGAGTGCCTTATACTTCGCATCAGCAACGACCTTCGGTCATCATCTCGACAGTCGGCGATCTTCGGCGGTTCATTCCTCCCGACCCGCTACGTCGGCTGTTCCCCCTCTGGAGGTTCTTGACCTTCACACCTCGAGGCCCGGCTTTACGCCCGTGGCCTCTTTTTTTGTCCATCCGGCACACATCCCATTGCTATACAGCCGTTGTTTGCGCGCTCTTGCGACGCGTTTTCTCAGCACAATTTCGAATTCTGTCTCTGGATCGTGGGATTTGATCGAGCTTTCAGCCCCTTGCGGGCGCTCGGACGTGGCCCGGTGGTGTGTCGTGAACTCGTCTCCAGGCCCGCCGAAACTGGCGAGCTGACGAAAAGCCGATGCGTTCGGCGACGTTTTCCATATCGAGTCTTGAACCGGTGATGAGTTCTCGTGCGAGCGCAATTCGCATGCGGTTTACATAGTCAGTCACGCTCATGCCGGTGTGCTCGTTGAAAAGCCGTGACAGATTGCGCGGGCTCGTCGCAGCGATCTTGGCAAGCGCCTCGACGGACCAGTTCTGCGACGGATCGGCACCGACGGTATCCTGAGCTCTGTGGATCGCCGGATGGAGGTGGTTTCGCCCTTCCAGCCACGGCGATAGCTGAGGATCACCGCCGGCCCGTCGCAGGTAGATGACCAGAGTGCGTGCCACGGCAAGCGACACGGCGTGGCCGACCTCTTTTGCGACAACGGCAAGCATGAGATCGATCCCTGCAGTGACGCCTGCACTGGTCAAGCGCTCGCCGTCCTCGACATAGAGCCGGTTTTCGCGGACGCGAGCGGTCGGAGCAAGTCGGACGAGATCCTGCAGCATGGAATGGTGGGTGGTGCATTCGTGTCCCTCGAGCAGTCCCGCGCGCGCCGCAAGCAAGGCACCGGAACAGATCGTCGCAAGCCGGATACCAGGACGAACGATCCCCCTCAGCCATTCAACGATTTCCGCTTCGAGAGCCGCGTCTCCCGGCGCAGCCTCAACCGCTCCGGCGAGCGGTTCATCCACCGCACCGGAAACAACGAGAAGTGCGTCATCGGGCAGGCGCGCTGGATGCGGGGAAATCCTGGCAAGGTCGAGACCGGTCGAACTTCGCACCTCAGCGGCAGGCCCGATGTAGGTCGGCACGAACCTTATCGATTCCTGTTCGAGATTGGCTCTGCGCAAGACTTCCATCGGACCTGCGATATCGAGCAGGAGCGCCCGCGGCGGCACGACCACGAAAACCGGGATGATGCGCCGGGGGCCTTCCCCCATTATGCGGCCGCCCGTGCTGCAAGCCCGTTGAGCACCTGCTCCACTGTAACGATACGAGCAAAACGATCGGCAAGAACCAATTCCGTGCGCGCCCTGATCTCGGCGGCACTCCACTCGCGGCCGGATGTATCGGTCATTGGAAAGGTCAGTGTCGCCTCGCCGACATAGTCGACCTCATAACCGAGGTCGGAGGCGTGCCTGGTCGTCGTCTCACAGCACTGCTCTGTGCGAATGCCGGAGATGATAACGCGCCGGATGTGGTTTTCAGTCAGCCAGACGTCCAGGCCGCTGCCAACGAGCGCGCTGTGGCGACGCTTGCGAAACACCGCATCCGCCTCGATCTGAAGCGGTGTCAGCGGTCGGACGAAACCCGAGCCTTCAGAGAAAACGCCTGACTCCTCGACGTGAAATATCTGGACGACCGGAAGACCGGCCCTTTTCGCGCCATCGATCAGCGCCTGCTGAGACGCGATGTAAGTCCCGATCTCATCTTCGCGAAAATAGGGTCGATGACGGAAGGATTCCTGGGCATCGATGACGAGGAGTGCGGTATCTGCAGACATGTGATTATCTCCAAGGATGAGCGTGAAGACAGCCTACCGACAACACCATACTGCGAAATGCCGATTGCGGACAGATAGCGGACAGATCACGCCAACACGAAGACCGAACACCGGAGGTTCCCATTCGTCGAATGGCACTCACACAGATTTGCTGCGCAATCACATCATCGGGCGTCCCGACATGACCGGCATCCGATGCGGAAGCGTCCGTCGGAAGATACGGATGCCGCGGATCGTTCTGTCCTTGATGCGCAGATTTCGCGTCGGCTGCCCATGTATCACCTCGTGCTGCAGCGATCCGTGCCAGGCAATCAACCAGCTTCGGAGCGCGATGACGACAGGGTCGTGCCGGGTACAAGCGCGCCAGTGTGTGAAGGCACATTGATCGCGAAGCGCCATCAACACGACTGACGGCGCGCTATCGGTCAGAAGGCGAGTTGGACCTTCATCGACCGATTTCGGTCGCCGGCCACCTCAAAGGCGCGGATGGCATCGTCCAATGGATAGGTCTCAGTCAACAGGGGCTTGAGATCGACGCGACCTTTGTTGATGAGGTCGATGGCAAGAGCGAATTCCTCGTGAAAGCGGAAGGTTCCCTTCATCTCGATCTCCTTGGCGACCACCGTGTTCTGCGGGATCGAAACATCTCCGCCAAGGCCGAGCTGGACGAGGATCGAGCGGGGCCGGAGAACTTCAAGCCCCGCACGGACTGCGCGTTCGTTTCCAGACGCTTCGAATTGGACGTCAAAGTAGCCCTTGTTTTCAGCGTATGCCGACAGCTTCTCAGGACTTTCCGCGACGTTGATGACGCGATCGGCCCCCACTTCCTGAGCCTTGTTCAAGACCGTATCCATAACATCTGTTGCGACGATCTCGCGGGCGCCGTGTGCCCTTGCAGCAATGATTGCGAGCGCACCGATCGGACCGCAGCCCGTCACCAGCACACGTTTGCCCGTCAGCGAGCCTGCGCGGTTGACGGCGTGCAGCGTCACTGCAAAAGGCTCGGCCATGGCGGCTTCGCCGATCGACACGCTTTCGGCGATCTTGTGGCACTGCCACGCCTCTGCAATCAAGCGCTCGCGAAATGCGCCCTGGATGTGCGGCATCGGCATGGCGCTGCCGTAAAAGCGCATGTTAAGGCAATGGTTCTGCTGGCCCTTCAGGCAATAGTCGCAGGCATTGCATGGCCGGCTTGGCGTGACGGCGACACGATCCCCCACCGCGAGATCCGAGACACCGCCGCCAAGTGCCTTGACGACCCCGGCCACCTCATGCCCGAGGATCATCGGCTCGCGAAGGCGCACCGTCCCGAAACCGCCGTGATTGTAGTAATGCAGATCGGAACCACAGATCCCTCCTGCCTCGATCGCCACTTCGACCTGACCGCGCCCCGGTGCCTCGACAGGCCGCTCCTCTATGCGAAGATCCTTGGCAGCGTGAATGACGAGAGCTCTCATTGATGTGGTCCTCAAATGACGGGGGTTGGAGGTGTGGCGCCGGCGAAGTGGGCGGCGAGATTGTCTCGCACCAGCCTGCCCATCGCCTTTCGGGTTTCTATCGTCCCGGAGGCGTGATGGGGCTGGAGGAGTACGTTGTCGAGCCCCAGGAAACGCACATTGAGCTTCGGCTCGCCTTCGAAAACATCGAGCGCCGCCGATCCCAGTGCACCACTTTCAAGTGCATCGAGCAACGCGGCTTCATCGATATTGGAGGCACGCGAGATATTGATGAGCATACCGTCGGGACCGAGCGCTTCGATGACATCCTTCGAAACGATGTGGCGGGTCGCCTGCGATGCGGCAAGCGTCACGAACAGGAAGTCGGAACGCGCCGCAAGTGCGACAGAATCGGCGACAAAGGCCATGCCCGCGGCATAGGGCTTCTCACTCACGTCTGAATAGGCAATGTCCATGTCAAACCCGCGAAGACGCTTGGCGACCTCGAATCCGATCCGGCCGAGCCCGAGAACACCGGCGCTGCGACCCCAGACTCGTCTCTTCAGCGGATAGAGCCCACGGTTTTCCCAGCTGCCGCCCCTGACCCAGGTCTCGGCGCCAATCATGCCCCGCGACTGGACAAGCATCATCGCAATGCCGAGATCGGCCACATCGTTGGTCAGGACGTCGGGCGTATTGGTGACGCGCACGCCTCTTGTCCGGCATGCACCAAGGTCGACGGCATCATAGCCGACCCCATAGACCGAGACGATTTCAAGCCCGGGCAGCTTTTCGATCATCGCCGCCGACGCACCGAGTTCGCCGCGTGTTGCGACGGCGCGGATACCGGCACCGTGGTCGGCAAGGAACTTCTCCTTGTCCTCGGCCTCGTAGAGTTTGTGGACTGTATAATCCCGCTCGAGTTCGACCAAGTCCCATTCCGGATAGGGTCCGACCAGAAGGATTTCAGGTTTTGTCATGGTTTCCTCCACTATCTTGATTATTCGTGCCGGCGGTTGGCAAGCGATGCGACGCTTGCCAGTGCAACCGAGACCATCCGTGCAAGCGGCTGGTCGATTTCGATCGTTACGACGTCGCGCTCGCCGAGAGGCAACTCCAGGGTGGTTAGCTGGCTGTCGAGGAGTGCAAGCGGCATGTAGTGACCCTTGCGACCACTCAGCCGTGCGGCTAGCGTCGAGCGATCGCCCTGCAGGAAGATGAACGAAAGAGGTCGGCCTGCCCTCGCCCGCAGGAGGGTTCGATAGGACCGCTTCAGTGCCGAACAGGAGATCACCGTCTCTTCGACCGCAGCAAGTTCGTCGCCGAGGGTCTGTAGCCATGGCCAGCGATCCTCGTCGTCGAGAGCCACGCCCGCCGTCATTTTCTCGATATTGCTCGCCGGATGACGGCTATCGCCTTCGACGAAGCGGTAGCCGAGATGGGATGCAAGAAGCTTTCCCACCGACGTCTTGCCGCATCCCGATACGCCCATCACCACGATGGGGCCGAGATGCGAGCTGGCGTTAAAGGCAAGTGGTGATGCCGCCGTCGACATAAAGCGTGTGTCCATTTACAAAGGAGGAAGCCTTGCCGGCAAGAAAGACAGCCGCGCCGACCAATTCCTCGACATTGCCCCAACGGGCGGCGGGCGTGCGCTTTTCAAGCCAGGACGAAAACTCCTCACTGTCGACGAGCGCCTGATTGAGCGGCGTCTTGAAATAGCCGGGCGCTACGGCGTTGATCTGGAGACCATATCTCGCCCAGTCGGCGCACATGCCGCGCGTCAAATTCTTCACAGCGCCCTTCGTCGCCGTGTAGGGCGCGATCCCGGGACGGGCGAGCTCGCTCTGAACGGAGGCGATGTTGATGATCTTGCCTCTTTTGCGCTTTATCATGTGGCGGGCGACCGCCCGACCGACATGAAACACGCTGGAAATATTGGTGCGCAGAAGCTGGTCCCACTTCTCGACGGGAAAGTCCTCGAGCGGCGTGCGGAACTGCATGCCGGCATTGTTGATGAGGATGTCGATCGGGCCGATTTCGTCCTCGATGCGGTCGACGCCAAGGCGTACCGCCTCGGCATCGGTCACATCGAAGTCGCAAGCCGACACAGTGGCGCCAGCCTCTTTTACGCTGCGTATGGCAGCGTCAAGTTTTGTCCGGTCCCGACCGTTGAGGACGATGTCGGCGCCGTGATCGGCAAGGCCTCTGGCGAGCGCAAGGCCGATGCCTTGCGACGAGCCGGTGACGAGCGCTCGCCGTCCGGAAAGGTCGAATAATGGAAAGCTCATGGACTGTCTCCGACCGCGTATGCGGCAATGCTGGACCGGCGCGTCAGATGTCGACGACCAGACCCTTCGCCTTCAGGACCGGCTCCAGCTTGCTGACCTCGATGACCGACTTACCCTGCTTGTAGGCCGCGATGTAGCCGGCTTCGGCGTCCTCGCGGGCCTGCGAAAGCCTGGCGGCTTCCTGCGCTTCCTGCCTACGCACGACCACTAGTCCATCGGCATCGCCGACAATGATGTCGCCGGGATTGATGATTTCGCCGCCGACGATGATCGGGTCGTTCACCGCCGCAATGGTTTCTTTAACGGTCCCCTTGATGCAGACGCTGAGCGAGAAGACGGGGAAACCAAGTTCCCTCAGCTGAAGCGTGTCGCGCACGCCGGTGTCGGTCACGAGACCTCCGATGCCCTTTGCAAGGCAGGCATTGGCAAGGACGTCGCCGAAGGAGCCGGCTTCTTCGTATTCGCCGGCCGAAACGACGATGATGTCGCCCGGCTTTGCGTAGTTGATGGCGAGCTGCAGCATGATGTTGTCGCGCGGCGCGCATTTCACCGTAAATGCCGGACCGCACAATTTCATGCGGTAGTCCACGGGCTTGAGGCGGGACGAGAGTGCGCCGCGGCGCCCCTGGGCTTCGTGGATGGTCGCGGGCGAAAATTTCGAAACGGCCTCGATGTCAGCTTTGCTGGGCCGTTCAGCGATATCTTTTATGTGGATCATGGATGCCTCACATCGTTGGCAGACGGCGGGCATATCCCGCCGTCTTTTCTCGTTGAATTGTCATCGGGAGGTTCCGAGACCGGTTGGTCTACGGGATCGGGTCAAACTTCAGCTGCGCGAGCGGCACGACCTTGTCGGTGCGGGTCATCTTGTACTCGGTGTTCAGGCCGAGCCACTTGTCCCAGATCTTGTTGATCTCGCCGGACTCGTCGAGCTTGTGCAGGATCTCGTTGATCTTGGCGGTCAGCGCCGGCTGATCCTTGGCCATGCCGATGCCGATCGGCTGGTAGAGCATCGGCTCCTCGATCATCCGCATTTCCTTGCCCTTGCTCTTCGATTCATTGACGAATTTGGTCGTCGTCATGGTGTTCGCCACCATGCCACGCGCCTTGCCCTGCTGAACGGCGAGATAGGCAGAGGCGGTGTCCTGGAAGGTCAGCGGATCGGATTTGTTGAGCTTGATCGACATTTCCGAGGTCGAACCCTTCGTCGAAGCGATGCGCTGGCCTGCATAATCGGCCTTCGTCTTGCCGGCATCGTCCGCCGGCACGATCAGCATTTCCTTGGCGAGATAATAGGGGTCGCTGAACTGGATCTGTTCGGCGCGGCTCAGCGTATAGGCCAGGTTGGCAACGGTGATGTCGACACGGCCGAGCTTGACCTCGGGCACGCGGGCTTCGACCGACACCGGCTTGATTTCCGCCTTGACGCCCAATTCCTTGGCGATGGCGCCGCAGAGATCGACGTCGAAACCAGCCATTTCGCGCGTCTTCGGATCGGGCGAAGCGAAGGGAGGAACGTCGGCGAAAGTCGCGCAGCGTAGGGTCTTCGCCGACATGATGTTGTCGAGCTGATCGGCTTTCGCGGGTACGGCGGCGGCCAATCCGGCGAATGCGACGGTGAGGCTTAGGCATTTCCAGTTCATTGCTGTTCTCCTTTGTTTTTGATGGTTGGTATCAATGCCTGAGATCAGCGAGGAAGCGCTGAGCCCGGGGATGGGCCGGATTGCTGAAAAAGTCTTCGGGTGTCGCCATTTCGATGATCTGGCCGGCATCGATGAACCAGATCCGATCCGCGACCTCGCGCGCGAAGCCCATTTCGTGGGTGACGCAGAGCATGGTCATGCCTTCCGACGCCAGGCTCTTCATCACGGCGAGCACCTCGCCGACCATTTCGGGATCGAGCGCGCTGGTCGGTTCGTCGAACAGCATCACCGGCGGCTCCATGGCAAGCGCACGGGCTATCGCCACACGCTGCTGCTGGCCGCCCGAAAGCTGGCCGGGATAGGCCCGTGCCTTGTCGGCGAGGCCGACGCGGTCGAGAAGCTTGAGCGCCTTTTCGTGTGCGACATCGGGCGCCACGCCTTTTACCCGGATCGGCGACATCGAGACGTTTTCAGCCACCGATAGATGCGGAAACAGGTTGAAGTTCTGGAATACGAAGCCGATCCGGCTGCGCATCGCGTTGAGCTCCTTCGCCCGCATCGACGCGTGGATGTTTTGCCCCTCGAGCGTGATCGATCCGCTGTTGATCTCTTCCAGGCGATTGATCGTGCGGATCAGCGTCGATTTTCCCGAGCCCGACGGGCCGCAGATGACGACCACCTCGCCGCGTGCGACCTGCGCATCGATGTCCTTCAGGACGGGATAGTCGCCGTAGCTCTTGCAGACCTGCGAAAGCCGGATTGTCTGCGATTCCTGCGCGGAAACTGACATGGTCATAGCTGCTCCGATACGATTTTCGACGGCGCGACCAGGGAGGCCGTGGGAACGTTGAGAAGTCCCGCACGTCGCCGCGTGATGCGTCGCTCGAGGCGATTTGCGAAGTAGGTGAGCGTCCAGCAGATGATGAAGTAGACGATCGCCAGGATGAGGAAGACCTGGAAGGGCTGCGTCAGGAGCTGGTTGTTGACCTGGCTTGCGGCAAAGGTCAGGTCCGGCACGTTGATCACATAGCCGAGTGTCGTGTCTTTGATCGTCGAGACGAAGGTGGAAATGATGCTCGGGATCATGTTGTAGAGCGCCTGCGGCAGGATGATGTAGCGCATCGCGCCCATATAGCTGTGGCCCAGCGCACGCGCGGCATCCATCTGGCCGGGTCCGAGCGCGACGATGCCGGCGCGGACTACTTCGCTGAGAAAGGCACTCTGATAGACCACGAGCGTCGTCAGCATCGTCACGAAGCTCGGCACATCGGCGCCGGTCATGAGCGGCACGAGGAAATAGCTCCACAGGATGAGCATCAGGAGCGGTACGCCCCGGGTGAAATAGACAAGCGCGGTGACCGGCCAGCGCAGCAGCCGCGATTTGGAGAGCCGCGCCACTGCGAACAGGATGCTCACCGGAAAGGCGAGAGCGATGCTGAGCGCGGAGAGGATCAGGGTATTGGCGAGACCGCCGAGCGGCCCGTTCGGATATTGGCCGATCAAGAGCAGCAGCCAGTAGTCGCGGATGATGGCGATCATGTCCTGGATCATGCGCGGGCACTCCTGGCAGGATCTGCGCGCATCGACAGATAGGCGCCGATGCTCATGATCACGAGCGAGAAGAAAAGGTAGAGAACCGTGCCGATCAGGTAGATCTCGAAGGTCCGGAAGCTGAGATTTTCGATTTCCTTGACGGCGTGCGTCAATTCCGACGCGCCGATGACGACCGCGAGACTGCTGTTCTTGAACAGGGAGACGCTGTGATTGATGAGCGGCGGCAGCGCATTGCGCACGCCCTGCGGCATGATGACGAAACGCATCGCCGAGACGTAACCGTGGCCGAGCGCACGGGCCGCCTGCATCTGGCCGTCACCGACCGAGCGCACGCCCGAACGAAGATCTTCGCTGAAATAGGCCGCCTGGCAGAGCCCCAGCCCGACCACCGCGAAGATGGCCTCCGCATTATGGCTTGCAAGCCATGTCGCGATGCCGCTCGGCATCAGCGTGAAGATCCCGAAATACCAGAGCATGAGCTGCACCAGGGTGGGGACGTTCCGGTGATAGGAAACGTAAGCGGCGACCAACGGATCGCCGAAGCGGAAGGGTGACAGGCGCAGGCCCAGCAGCAGAAGCGCAAGCGTCATCGCCAGCGACCAGGAACCGGCATAGATGATGAAGGTCATCTCGATACCATGCAGCAGCATGGCGGCATATTCCGGATTTCCAAGGATTGCCGAAAGGTCGAAACCGCTCACGGTTTTGGCTCCCCGGACCGATCCGTCTTCGCCGCGGGCTGCGGCTTAGCCGTTTGCAGACCGCCCATGACCTGCAGGGTCGGCGTGATTTCCATATGCCCGATGTTGACGGCGACGGGGGCTGAAATTGCGAAGGCGATCGCGTCGGCGATATCGCTCGCCTGCGGTAATTCGAAACCGTCGATGAACCGTTCCCGAACGCTGGGGTCATTGCCGTGGACGTGGTTGAAAATGTCGGTGGCGACACGGCCGGGGCAGATTTCGGTGACCCGCACCCGCTTGCCGAAGGCATCGATGCGCAGCTGGTTGGACAGCATGCTCACCCCGGCCTTGGTGGCATGGTAGGACGAGTTGCCGCCGAAATTGTAGGCGCCAGCGATCGACGAGATATTGATGACATGGCCGCGGTCTCGTGCCACCATGCCGGGCACCACGAGACGGCAGATGTGCAGGACGGCACGCAGGTTGACGTCGACGAGAAGATCGATGTCGCCTTCGTCGGCTTCGAGGAATTTCTTCGGCCGGTCGACGCCCGCATTGTTGACGAGAATGTCAAACTCAACGCGGCCGGCAAGGTCGGCAATCGCCTGGCGATCGGTCACGTCGATGGCGTGGGCGATGCAGCCTGTGCGGGCAGCAAGTGCTGCCAAGGCGTCGCCACTGCGGGCGACCGCGTGCACCTCGATGTTTTCGCGGGCGAACCGCTCCACGATCGCTGCACCGATACCGGAAGAGGCGCCGGTCACCAATGCTGTCTTGTAATCTGCGAATGGCATCTGCGTTCCCTTATTGTTGGCTTGGACCTTAGCGGAGCTTTGAACCCTTGCCTAAGACCGATTATGTCTGGAGTAATAAGCAACTCTTATGGATGCGGCTCAGGCGTCGACCCCCCCTCTCGCGCAGGGCTCCGCGCGATCGTTGTGGCCTGACGAAGCCGGCGGGCGGGCGCGTTGCAAAAGCGCGGCAGCTCTGTAAACATGCATCGCAAAGCCCGTAACGCACCGTCGCAAATGGATATAAGACGCCTCAAGTCCTTCATCGTCATCGTCGACAGCGGCAGCATCACGCGTGCAGCCGACATTCTGCATCTCGCCCAGCCGGCGCTCAGCCAGCAGCTTGCGGCGCTGGAGGACCATTTCGGCCAGAAACTGCTGATCCGCAGCCAGCAGGGCGTCAGCATGACGGATGCCGGACACGCTGTGTATCGACATGCCCAGATCATCCTCAGGCAGATGGAACAGGCCCAGGCCGATGCGGCCGCCGCCGGCAATTCGCTTGCGGGGCGTGTCTCGGTCGGCCTTGTCCCCTTCAGCAGCGCGGCGATGTTGTCGGTCGATCTCTTGTCCGAAACCAGGAAGCGCCATCCCGGCATTCTCCTGCATCTGACCGAAAGCGTCGGCCAGACCTATAGCCAGTTGATCATGAACGGCCGGCTGGAAATGGCACTGATCCATGGTGTCGGTCCGATCAAGGGCGTCCGTTTCGACCCGATCCTGAGTGAGGAATTCTACCTCGTCGCGCCCCAGGACTTCGCCATAGAAGCGGATGCCAAGCCAATCCCGATCGGCGCGCTTGACGGCATCCCACTGCTCTTGCCGCCGGCCTACAACTTCGTGCGCCGAGCCGTAGACACGGCATTTACCCGTAGCCGGATCAACCTGAAAGTTGTCGCTGAAGTCGAGGTCGTCAGAACGCTGGCGCGTGCGGTTGCAAGCGGCCTTGGGGCGACGATCATGCCGAAAGCGATCGCCGACCGTATCGTCGCGGAAGCAAGCGAGCCGCTCGTCTGCCGGCTCGTTTCTCCCCGCATCGAGGAGACCCTGTCGCTCTGCACGTCCGATCAGAATGCCCTGTCGGAACCCGCCCTTGCCGTTCGGGGCATTCTCGTCGAACTAACCGAACGCCTGAAGGTCTGAAAAGCCCGCCAGAGACGGGCCTTTCGAGCGCATCTGAACCGTCAGCGCATGTTGGCGCAGAACTCGGCAATACGCGCGCATCCTTCGCCCAGCATCTCCATGCTCGTCGCATAGGAGATGCGGAAATACGGGCTCATGCCGTAGGCCGCGCCCTGGACGGTTGCGACGTGGTGCTCGTCGACGAGCCCCATGACAAAATCGACGTCACCCTCGATCTTGCGGCCCCCCCTGGTGGTCTTGCCGATCAGGGAGGCCATGTTCGGGTATACGTAGAAGGCGCCTTCCGGCTTGTGGCAGCGCAGACCGTCGATCTTCGACAGGGCATCGACGACGTAGTCACGTCTTTCCCGATAGATCGCCGCCCTTTCCTTTAACAGCTCCTGAGGGCCGTTAAGCGCAGCGATCGCGGCGGCCTGGGCGACCGTCGAAATACCGCCGCCATTCTGGCCGTTGACGTTGCTGATGGCCCCGATCAGCGCCTTGGAGCCGCTGGCGCAGAAGCCCAGTCGCCAGCCGGTCATGGCATAGGCTTTCGAAACGCCATTCATCGTCAGCACCCGGTCGTAAAGTCTGGGTTCTACCTCGGCGATGGTGCAGAACTCGAAGTCGTCATAGACCAGATGCTCGTAGATATCGTCGGTCAGGATCCAGACATGAGGATGGCGCAGCATCACCTCGGCGATCGCCGCCATGTCGGCGCGCGAGCAGGCAGCCCCCGTCGGATTGTTGGGAAAATTCAGGATCAGCCATTTCGTGCGTGGCGTGATCGCGGCCTCGAGGTCTTCCGCACGCAGCTTGAAACCGGCCTGTTCGAAACAAGGCACGGCCACAGGCACGCCGCCCGCAAACTTGACGATGTCGGCGTAGCTCACCCATGACGGCGTCGGGATGACAACCTCGTCGCCGGGATTGCAGGTCGCAAGCATCGCATTGAAGATCACCTGCTTGCCACCGCCCGAGACGACGATCTGGCTGGCGTCATAGTCGAGGTTGTTGTCGCGCTTGAACTTTCCGGCGATTGCCGCCTTCAGGGCCGCGGTACCGTCCATCGGCGGATATTTCGTATCGCCGGCAAGTGCTGCGGTATGGGCCGCCTCGATGGCATGGGCAGGTGTTGGAAAATCCGGCTCTCCCGAAGACAGGCTGACGACCTTGATCCCCTTGGCGGACAATTCACGGGCACGCTGGGTCATTGCGGCTGATGCGGATACGGAAACGTTCTTCAGACGGTCGGCTATGGATGACATGGAACAGATCTTTCGCTCTTAGGATGGATTCGACGATCAGCGGGCGACGTCACGAGGCAAGTTCGGATGCGGGTGCCAACACTGCGCCGACGGCTTCGATTTCGTTGCGGATCAGGCTTGCGAGTTCGAGCGAGCCGGGGGTGTCGCTATGCACCAGGATGGACCGCGCCGGCGTCGCGATGACGCTGCCGTCGATCGCCTCGACGGTGCCCTCGAGAAGAAAACGGCGTACGCGTGCGCGCACCGACACCTCGTCCTTGACGAGCGCCCCGGCAAGGCCGCGGGCGACGAGATTTCCGGCCGCATCATAGGCGCGGTCGGCAAGGAAGAGCGCCAGCGTCCTCAGCCTGGCCCGCTTGGCCGATTTCTCGATCTCGCTGCCGGGCGTGACGAAAATCACCAACCTGTCGTCCACCTTTGCGATCGCGTCCATCATCAGGTCGGCCAGCTGCGGGTCCCGGTTGACCATGTTGCCCATCGCGGCATGGAAGCTGAAGTGAGCAACGCTCATGCCCTGCGCCCTGGCGATCGCCGAAAGCGCGCCGAGTTGATAGAGCAGTTGCTGGCGCAGCTCGTCCGGCTGGAACGACATCTCGCGGCGGCCGAAGCCGGCGCGATCGGGCAGGCCCGGGTGGGCGCCGATGCCGACGCCGTTTTCCTTTGCAAGACGGACCATGCGCCCCATCGTCTCGGGATCTCCGCCATGGAAACCGCAGGCGATATTGGCCGACGAGACGATCCTCATCATCGCTTCATCGTCACAAAGCCGATAGGGCCCAAACCCTTCGCCCATGTCGGAATTCAGATCGATCTTCATCGCGTCCTCCATTTCAACCCACCCGCCCCGTCAGCCGATCACACCGAGCGCTCGTTTGACCATCGCTGCGGTGCGCCTGACATCATCGACATAGCGGGTGACCGCCTGCTCGATTGCCCTGGCCTCGGCATGGGTCGCGCGAACGAACCTTACCCTGCTGCCGATGCGCGCCTGGCCGAGCCGCCACAGGTCGCTTTCGATCACACCCGCAATCTTCGGGTATCCGCCTGCCGTGTTTGCATCGCTCATCTGAATGATGGGCTCACCGCCCGGTGGAACCTGAACCACGCCAGGAACCACGCCGTGCGAGCGCATTTCGACAGGCACGCCCGGCTTGATCGGTTCGCCGGACAGCCGATAGCCCGTCCGGTCGCTCTGCGACGAGATCCGCCAGGCCTGGCTCCAGAACCGGTCGGCGTCGGCGCCGTAAAGCTCGTGCTCGCCGGCGACGATGGCACGAACCGAGAGCTCTCCATCGATGGGCTCGAGAAAGAGATCGCGCAGGGCGACCTCCGGCTCGATGACAGAGATGCCGCCCTTCGGGAGCGGCAACGCCTCGTCGGCGGCCGCGATCGGGAGCGTGTCGCCGGCAGTCAGCGGCCTGCCGCAATTGCCGCCGAACCCGCCGCGCAGCGTGGTGCTGCGCGATCCCATGAGGAGAGGCACGTCGAACCCACCGGCCACCATGATGTAGGCGCGTGCCAGACGACGGGGCTGCTCGATTTCCAGGACATCGCCCTTGGCTGCGCGATGTGTACACCATGGCGACAATGTACGTCCGGTGAGGCGTGGCCTGCTTTCCGCGCCGGTGACGACAAAATCCGCGTCGACGGCAAAACGAAGTTTGAACGGAAAGGTCTGCACTTCGATGGCGGCAGCACTCTCTGGGTTGCCAAGCAGAATGTTGCCGATCCTGACGGCGAGCGGATCCATGGCGCCGCTCGCCGAGACGCCGATGTCGCGATAGCCGGGCCGGCCGAGATCCTGGATCGTATTGAAGGGACCTGTCTGGACGATCTCGATCACAGTTCGATCCTTTCCGGCACGAAACGCACGCGGTCGCCGGGTGCCATCAAGGCGGGCGTCGACGACGTCGGGTCGAACATCTTGAGATCGGCATGGCCGATCGAATTCCAGCCGTTTGGCCCGGTCAGCATGGCGACGCCGGTTTGCATGCCGCCGATCGTAACGCAGCCCTTTTCCATCCGAAGCGACGGCACGGTCTTGCGTGGCATGTAGATGCGCGGGTCGAGGCCGTGCAGGTAACCGAAGCCCGGCGCGCTTCCGAGCGCAAAGACCCGGTAGGACGCTTCATGGTGGATCCGCACGATCTCCCGGTCTTTCAAGCCCGACAGGTCGCAAAGGGCGGGAAGATCGGTAGCGAATTCTCCTCCGTATTGAACCGGGATTTCGATCGTCTTACCGGCCAGATCGATGCTGCGGGCCTCCTGCCACGCGGTCTGCAACCGCTCGACGACAGGGGTCGGATCCTCCGGCGTCTCTTTCAGGATCGCCAGCAGATTGGTCATGCCCGGAATGACTTCCGCCACGTCATGCCATGTCGAAACCAGGCGCGACGTCGCCCAGATGAGGCGCTGCGCGGGAAGATCAAAGTCGCCCGGCGCCTCGAGCAGGAAGGATTTCGCCCCGATGAAGGAAACCCGCGCCCCGTCGCGAACGGCCGTCAGCGTCTCATCTCGCGGGGCATGGTTGTTGGGCTGTATCGTCATGTAAATTGCTCGAGTTCGAACAAGGGTTCGCCAAAGCCCACCAAGGCATCGGCATCGGCCAGGCGTCGCCGCACGATGGCCGCGCGACCGGCAGACAGAGGAAGGAGGATCGGCCCGACAGCAATGAAGCCGAGGATGTCGTCTTCGCTGACCTGGCGCTGCGAGCTGCCGTTTGCCTCGTCGCCCGGCTCCGACGGTCGAAAATGGCCGGCCAAAGGCGCCTTGAGGAGGAAAGTGGAAGCGGAGGCCTGCGGGGTGGTGGCCGAACCGGAAACCGCAACGTCCTTTCCCTTGGCAATAACGATCCGCAGATGGCCGCGGGGCGTGGTGATCTCCAGCCCCTCGACCCCTGCCCTTGTCAGCGCATCGGTGAGCGTGGCAATCGTTTCGGCGTCCGTAAGGTCGATTTTGCTCATGTCGACCTCCGCCGTGCGAGCCATTGTTCGAGATAATGGATATCCGTCTCGCCGCGGCCGAAGGCCTCGTCATCAAAGAGCGCGCGCAGGAAGGCAAGATTGGTCGAAATCCCACCGATCTCGGTTGCAGCCAATGCCTCGCGCATCCTGGCGATCGCCGCCGGTCGGTTCGGTGCATGCACGATCAGCTTGGCGATGAGGGAGTCGTAGTAGGGGGAAACCCTGTAGCCTTCACAAATGTGCGTATCCACCCGCACGCCCTCACCCCCGGGAAGTGTCAGACGATCGATCATCCCGGCTGACGGCAGGAAGCTGTCCGGATCCTCGGCATTGATGCGGCATTCGATCGAATGGCCGGTGCATCGGACCTCGGCTTGATCGATCTCCAGGCGGCAGCCCTGGGCGACCTTGATCTGCTCCTGGACGATGTCGAGACCGCTCGTCATTTCGGTGACAGGATGTTCGACCTGCAGGCGCGTATTCATCTCGATAAAATAGAATCTGCCGTCCTCGAAGAGAAACTCGAAGGTCCCGACGCCGCGATAGCCGATCTGACGGCAGGCCTCTACGCAGGCCAGCCCGACGGGATCGATGATCCGCGGCGAGATACCCGGGGCTGGAGCCTCCTCGACCACTTTCTGGTGGCGACGCTGCATCGAGCAGTCCCGATGGCCGAGCCAGAGGGCATTTCCGTAACTGTCGCAGAGGACCTGGATTTCGATGTGACGAGGATGTTGAAGGAACTTTTCCATGTAGAGCTCGGCCGAGCCGAAGGCCTGTCGCGCTTCTTCGCGGGTCAGCGCGACGGCCTCATGCAGCTGCCCCGCATCCGCAACGACGCGCATGCCGCGACCGCCACCACCGCCGGCGGCCTTTATGATGACGGGATATCCGATCTTACGAGCGGTGCGTTCGATCACATCCCGCTCTTCCGGAAGGGCCGTGTCCGGCCCGGGCACGCAGGGAACGCCGGCTGCGATCATCGCCCGCTTTGCGGCAATCTTGTCACCCATCGTTGCGATGGCCGAGGCCGGCGGTCCAATGAAGACGAGGCCGGCTCTTTCGATCGCCTCCGCAAAAGCCGCCTTCTCCGACAGGAAACCGTATCCGGGATGAATGGCGCCGGCACCGGTCAGCCGGGCGGCAAGCAGGATCGCATCCTGATTGAGATAACTCTTTGCCGCCGGAGCAGGTCCCACGCAGAGGAAGTGTTCAGCGTCGCGCCGGTATGGCGCCTGCCTATCGGCTTCCGAGCAGATCATGACGGTCTTGATCCCAAGAGCATGGCAGGCACGCTGGATCCTCGTTGCGATCTCGCCGCGGTTGGCGATCATCACGGTATCGAACCGGAGAGGCGCCGCTGCACTGTCGGAAGACTGCCTCATGCCGCGATCTCCGCAAGGAGGTCCCCGGTCTCCACCTCGCCGCCGTCGATCTCGGACAGATCTGTGATGCGTCCCGCGCACGGAGAGGTAATGCGGTTGAAGACCTTCATGGCCTCGATGATGAACAGCGTCTGACCTTCCTCGACCGTCTCGCCCAACTGCACGAACGCCGGTTCGCCGGGAGAGGGAGCGCGGTGGAGGATGCCAAAGACGGGCGCCCTGACTGTCACCGCGGCAGCGTCGGCTGTTACCGGTGCCGTAACCTCGTCCTTGGAAGGGTCAGATAAGACCGGAGCGGGAGCGGCTGCCTGGTCGTTGAGGCGAAAGATCCGGACTGTCGTGTCCTTCTGTGTGACCGTCAGCTCGGTGACGTTCGATCGCCCGACGAAGTCGATCAAGGTCTTTATCTTTTCCAGATCCATGAGCATCTCGGTATTTTGGAATGCAACTTCCAGCCGCGCCCGACGGCGACGACTGCATGACCATTCCCTAGCATGATGCTTGTGACGATGGGGTCAGACGAAGTTTTGATGACCGGCAATTTGCGCCGGCCGGCACCGGTGAGGCGCAGCTCGCAGAGAGCCCAATACTCGTCGGCTCCGACCTTTCGATGCGGAGTACATGTCTAGTCGGAGGTCTTTGAGAGTATCGCAACGCCTTGCGATCTCGCAGGATGATGAGACCGCGCCCACGGCCAGCCTATGGTTAAAAAAGCCTTTTCGCACAAGGGGTTGTGATGAACGAAACGGGAAAGTGGCAATGTCTTCGGTTCGTCGGCGATTCGTTCTGGCTTTGGTCGGATCGCACACAAGCCGATCCGCGGGGGCCGCCAAAAGAAATGAAGCGCAGCAGAAGCGGGAGCAACCGTCCGCGATCCAGGTCCTCCGCTTTCCGGTCTTACGCTTGCGATCCGACAATTTTTAGAGAGAGCGATGCTCGAACCGGCCGCCATTGGTCGATGCACCATCCAACCGACCCGCACATTGACGGGCCGGTTCGGTTGGGTGGCGAGACCAAGCCTCTCATTGGCATTAATGGCCTGTCATCTTAAGGACCGCTTCGGGAAGACGCCCCCCCCGTACCTTGATCTTCCGATTTGTCAGGCGGCTTAGCCGAGTTACACCCGTGGCGGAGCCTCGACGCCGGAATAGACCAGCACTTGATCCGGAAGACGCGCGCCCTTGATCTGGATCGCCGCCACGGCCTTGTTCAGTTCCGCGATCTCGTCGGGAACGAAGCTGACGAAAGCGGCACCGATGTTTTCCTGCATGTGCGGCATCTGGGTGCTGCCGGGGATCGGAACGATAAATGGCTTCTGCGCCATCAGCCATGCCAGAGCGATCCGAGCAGGCGTCACGCTCTTGCGTTCGGCCCACGTCCTCAACAATGCGACCAGAGCAAGATTGTTCGGCAGGTTGTCCGGTGCGAAGCGGCCTTCGATGCCGCGGATATCGCCCTCGGCAAACCGCGTCCGCTCGTCGATCGCGCCGGTCAGGAAGCCGACGCCGAGCGGACTCCATGGAACGAAGCCGATGCCTAGCTCCTCGCAGAGCGGCAGGACGGCGTCTTCCGGTCCCCGCCACAGCATCGAATACTCGCTCTGGATCGCGGTCAACGGCAATTCTGCGTGGGCGCGGCGAACCGTCTGGAGACCCATCTCGGAGAGACCCCAGTGGAGAACCTTGCCTTGCGCCTGAAGATCCTTCACGGCGCCTGCCACGTCTTCGATCGGAACGGCCGGGTCGACGCGATGCTGGTAGAGAAGGTCGATGCGGTCGGTCCGCAGGCGCTTGAGCATGCCGTCGACCGCGAGCTTGATGTGAGCCGGCCGACTGTTGAGGCCCGGCAGCCGCTTGCCGGTCTCCAGGTCGATGTTCCAGCCGAACTTCGAGGCGATGACCACCTTTTCCCGAAATGACTGCACGCCCTCACCTAGAATTCGTTCGACCTCGTGCGGCCCATAGGCTTCCGCGGCGTCGAAGAGCGTGACACCGTTCTCGTAAGCCGTCCGGATGATCGAGTGCATCTCCGTGCGCGTTGGAATGGTCGTCTGATAGGTGCGGCTCATGTTCTGGACGCCGATGCCGACGCTGGACACCTCCAGCTGTCCGAGCTTTCGTTTGCCGAGCGCCGCGCTCCCGGAAGCCGGGCTTGCAGTCATCGCCGATTGCGCCGCCGCTGGAGAGAAGCTGGCCTCCACCAGAGGCATGGCAGCGACAGATCCCGCCGCGCCGAGGAAACTGCGGCGGCCCATGTTTAACGTCTTCTCGTCCCTCATCGGAAATCCTTTCGAGCTCATGAGCGGTTCACGGGCCCGCAACATAGCCCTCGCCGATCTCCAGGATTAGATGGTATAATCCGCATCTCCCTATAAGCAGGACTAATGAATGCCGCACGAGAACTACAACGACCTCGCCGCCTTCGTGACCGTCGCGCGCGAAGAGAGCTTCACCAAGGCGGCCGTGAAACTGGGCATCTCGCAGGCATTGAGCCAGACGATCCGCGGTCTCGAGGAGCGTCTCGGCCTGCGGCTCTTGACGAGGACGACGCGACGCGTGTCTCCGACGGCCGCGGGCGAGCGGTTGCTGCAAACCGCCGGACCTCGGTTCGAGGAGATCCAGGCCGAGCTCATCGCCTTGAGCGCGATGCGAGACCAGCCGACCGGCATCGTCAGGATTACGGCAGGCGAGCATCCGGCGATTTCCGTCCTTGCGCCCGCGCTGGACCGGTTCCTTCCGGACAACCCCGACGTCACCGTCGAAATCATCGTCGACTACGGCCTGACCGACATCGTGGCCGAACGCTTCGATGCAGGAGTGCGCCTCGGCGAGCAGGTCGCCAAGGACATGATCGCGGTCCCGATCGGCCCGGAGGTGCGCATGGCGGTGGTCGGCTCGCCCGCCTATTTTCGGCAGAACCTGTGGCCGGAGACGCCGCAGGATCTCACGGCCCACAATTGCATCAACATGCGCCTGCCGACGCATGACAGCATCTTCGCCTGGGAGTTCGAGAAGGACGGCCGCGAACTTCGGGTCCGCGTCGAAGGACAGCTCGTCTTCAACAATCTGGCAATGCGCCGCGAGGCCGCCCTTCGGGGACTGGGGCTTGCCTACATGCCTGAAGATCAGGTGGACGCCGAGCTCAAGAAGGGAGAACTGATCCGGGTGCTGGAAGACTGGTGCGAACCCTTTACAGGCTATCATCTCTATTATCCGAACCGGCGGCACCCCTCGCCCGCGTTTTCTCTCGTTGTGGAAGCGCTCCGGGTTCGCAGATAACGCGCTAATCAACGCATCGTGATTGATAAGACAGACTTATGAGCACATGCGGATTTCAGTCGCTAATCCGCCCGCGTCCGCTCCTTTATTCTTCTCCGACGACCGAAGACTGCGGCTCTGCCTTGGGAGTGTCCCATACCCGCAGTCACTAGCAACGGGGAAGACATGACGAAGCAATCAAGAGCGCAGCAACTGATGGGGATGATCGCGCCCAAATTGGCCGAACTGACCGACAATGTCCTTTATGGTGACGTTTGGGAGCGGCAGGAGTTGTCGAAGCGCGACCGCAGCCTGATCACGGTCGCCGCTCTCATCGCCCTGAACCGTCCCGATCAGCTTCGATCGCATCTCGGCATCGCGCTTCAGAACGGAGCGACGAAGGAAGAGCTCAGCGAAGCCATAACCCACCTCGCCTTCTACGCCGGCTGGCCGAATGCGGTCACCGCAGCGAGTGTCGCAAAGGAAGTGTTCGAGGGCGTGTCCGAATGAAGAACGTCGCAGGCATTGTCGCAGGCGCATTGCTTTCCGGCTGCGCGGTGACCTTGATCGGATGGCAGGTCCACGCGGAGCAGAACCGCACGACCTTCCCGAATCTCGACAGCTTGATCCATTACACTACCGTCACGCGTGGCGAGGTCACCGAGCACATCATGACATCGCGCGAGGCGATCGAGGCTGTCAAGAACGGTCAGCCGGTTCCACCCGACACGCACGTCGTGCTCGTCGACTATAGGGAAGGTCAGGTTTTCCGCTACTTCGTCATGGAGAAGCGCGAGGGCTGGGGCGCGGACTACGACGACACCCGCAGGACTGGAGACTGGCAATTCCAATGGTTCAAGCCCGACAAGACGATCAACATGGCCGAGAATACGGCGCGCTGCCAGTCTTGCCATGCCTCGCGGGCCGACCGGGACTTCCTCTACACGCACAGCGACATGCGGCGCTTCGAATTCGAATGATGCCGCTTCCCGTTCGCCTGCTCCTTCATCTTGCCGCACTTGGCCTCCTCGTTGCGTGCCTCGCCTATTGGTGGCTGGGCAACCTTGCCCACGAGATATTCGGCACGCTTCTCTTCGCGCTGTTGATCACCCATATCGCCGTCAATCGCCGCTGGTACGGTGCCGCCCTGCGCGGCCGCTACGGCGTAACAAGGGTTTTCAACACGGTCACGATCGCAGGACTGGCCGTCACGATGGCGACGATGCTGGTGACAAGCGTCCTGATATCCCGCGATGTCTTCGCCTTCGCCTCCCTCGACGGGGCGTTCGGTGTTCGGGAGATCCACATGTTCACCGCATACTGGGTCGTGCTGATCGTCTCGGTGCATCTGGGTTTCCGATGGCGGATGGTAATGACGGTGCTTGCCAAGATGTTCTGCATCGTCAAGACGAACATTTGGCGCTCGGCGCTCTTGAGGGCGATGGTGGCCATCATCGCGGTGTTCGGCGTCAGGAGCTGCTTCGAGATGACCTTCGGCTCCAAGCTGATGCTGACCTACACGCTCGACATGTGGGATTTCAACGGTTCGACACTGGGCTTCTTCGTCAACTACGCTTCGATCATGGCCCTTGTCGCCACCCTGGCGCACTATAGCGCCGCGTTCATACACCGGCGCGAGCGTTTGTCAGAGGCGCGCGCCAACACTGCAGACGCTGGCGTCAGGCGGTCGTGAGGCGTCGGAGGTTTTTGCCGGACGAGCGCATCGACGCGCTCTTCTATTTCCTCGGCCGCGACCGCGTACAGCATGGGACAGAGACGGCAATCGCCGCGATGCGGACATTCGGCCGGGATGGCGGCCTCGCCATTTGGTTTGCACATAGGTCTTCTCCAGAAATTCTGGACCGGCAGCGGGCGAGCTTCTCCCGCCCGCTGCCGGCCTTTCAGGCGGCCAGTTGCAATGCGCCGGCGAGCTGCGCGAAGTCGCCCACCGAAAGGGCGGGGCGGACAGCGAAATCGATGACCGCTTGGAAGACTTCCGGTGGCGCATCCTTCTTCATGGCTCCGAGCAGCGCAGCACGCTCGGCCGGATTGATCGCCGGGATCATGATGCGCATAAATGCCATGCTCTTTTCCGGCGACAGGGAAGCGATGATCCGCATCTCGATACCCAGCATTTCATGGTCGGTGAAGTTGCGCCACAGAAGCGGCCCGGTCACCGTTTCCTCCTCATGCATATGCGCGAAGTCGTCGGCGATGTAAGCCGCGAAGGCGAGGTAAAGCTTACGCCCGCAGGCCGGCTTGTGCAGCGGCCAGGCATTTTCCCAGGCGACGACGAGTTCTTCCAGTTCACGGAAGGCAGTGCGGTGATCGTCGTGCTGTTCGTCGAGGGTGGTGGTGGAGAGGCCCTTGGCGGCGAGCGCTTCGTGGATGTGGTCATCTTCATGACCGACGTGGGAGGCGGCGAGCATCAGGTAGTGGCGCAGGTCCTCGATCAGGAAGCCGGTCTCCTCGGCATTGTGGAAATCGGCCGTGCCGAGGCGTCCGAGCAGGTCACAGCCGGCCTTGCGCAGGCCCTTGTGGACGGCGCCGTAGATATCGTAGCGGCTATTGAGATCGGGAATGCTGGTAAGCGAAAATTCGTGACTCATGACTGGTTTTCCTCTCTTTAGCCGGCGCCGCGTCTCTGTGCGCCGGGCGATGGGGAGGGGATAATCGAGGTACCTGCGAGGAGCATCCTAAAACCATCCTAAGCGATCGCCGCGATTGCTAAGAATATCCTAACTACTTATTATGACTTCGTAGTGGGGAGAAAAGCATTGCTGGGCTCGAAACTTGCGGAATTCATCGAAAGTCCCGTCATGATGCTGTTTGCGACGCGAGACGGGAGCGGCCGACCAATGATCGGCCGTGGGTCGGGCGTACGTTTAGACCGGTCGAGCGGACATCTGCAATTTCTTGCCTCGCGCTGCCAGTGGCCGAAGGCCGTGGGCGAGGCGTTGGTCGGGCGCCCGATCGCCACGACCTTTGTTCGGGCGGCCGACTACAAGGCCTGTCAAATCAAGGGCCAGATCCTGAATGCCGGCCCCGCGGACGCCGCCTGCCAGACGCTGGGCGAGGCCTATGTCGCCGAGCAGCTGGCGCGCATGCTAGCGCTCGGGGTCACCCGCATGCAGCTTTCCAGCACGCTGTCAGACCAGGATCTTGTCTGTCTGACGATTGAGCCGCAGGAAGTCTTCGAGCAGACGCCGGGGCCGGGCGCCGGACGCAGGCTGACGCGGGAAACCATGGCATGATCCCTCTCGAGCGGCTGCGTGACAGTTTCGAAGGCGTCATCCCCTCCGTTATCGCCACCACCGATGCCAATGGCATGCCCAACGTCTCCTATCTCTCGCACGTGCACTATGTCGACGAGACACATGTGGCGCTTTCCAACCAGTTCTTCTCCAAGACTGCCGCCAACGTGGTACGCAACGGGCTCGCGACCGTCATGGTGGTCGACGGCTATAGCGGCCAGCAACACGTGCTCGAACTTGTTTTCGAGCGCTCGGAGACGGAGGGCGAGGCCTTCGAACGCGTGGCAGTCCATCTCGCGATCCTCGAAAGCCGGATGGGCGGGATCATGAAGCTGCGCGCCCTCGACATTTACCGGGTGGAGGACTGCCAGCCGGTTCCGGCCGCCAATCCGCTCGTCGCGCCCGAGCCGCTGGTGCTGCCCGACCTGATGGGCAAAGTGGCGAGGCTTGCGGCGCGGATGTCGGGCTGCGCCGACCCCGAAACGCTGCTCGACATGACGCTCGAGGGGCTGGCCGAGCACTTCGGCTATGGCCATTCCATAGTCCTGGTGCCGGACGGCGAACGCGGGGGCCTGACGACGATCGCCAGCCGTGGCTACGAGCAGTTCGGCTTCGGCGCCGAGGTTGCAGCCGGGAGCGGCATCATCGGGGTCTCCGCCGAGCGCAGGAGCGCCGTCCGGATCACCGATCTCAGCCGCGGCCAGCGTTACGTCCAGGCGGTGCGGGCCATGGCCGGTATCGAGGACGCCGCCTCCATCCCGCTGCCGGCTCTCGAAAAGCCGCTGAGCCAGATCGCTCTACCGCTGGTCGCGCACTCGAGGCTCGTCGGCGTGCTCTTCCTGGAATCGACGGAACGCTTCACCTTCCGACATCGCGACGAGGAGGCACTGACCGTAGTGGCAGCACACCTCGCCACCGCCCTCTCCTTCCTGTCCGATGAGCGCGAGCGGGCCGAGACGGGCCGGCGCGACAGGGCCGGGCCACAGGTGGAGCACGTGCCGGCCGGTCGGCGGATTGCGGTGCGCTTCTACCAGCGCGATGGCTCGCTGTTTGTCGACGACGACTACCTGATCCGCGGCGTGCCGGGGCGGCTGCTGCTGCACTTTCTCGAAGACTATACGCGTAGCGGCAAGCAGGAGTTCCTGAACCGCGAGATTCGCCGCGACCGGCGCTTGCAGCTGCCGGATTTCAAGGACAACCTGGAGACCCGGCTGATCCTGCTGCGCCGGCGGCTGGAGGAAAAGGCCGGGCCGATCAAACTGGAACGTGCCGACCGGGGCCGCCTGCGGCTGACGCTCGCCGGTCGGCCCGAGATCGAGGTGATCGAGGACTAAGCCTTCAGCATGTTCCTTCGCCAAGGCAGCCACATTGGCGCGGTTTCGGGTGCAGCGAACCAGCCGGTTTCGGTCCTGACCGTCACCATCCTTTAATAGCCACCTCCATCTCGCAGACGAGGCTGAAGTGCTCCCTCCGCTTGGCGACGATCCGTAGGGCAGAAGCTGCCGCGAGTGAAGACAAGTCCCACGAGACAGCGGCCTCGAAGCTTGGAAAGCATCCGGCGTTTTCCTGAGTGATCGCTCGCAATCGGCGAAAAAACTGCCCGGTCACGATATCTGATCGCATCCGGCTCTGTCACATATCGATGACGAGCTCGCCTTTCGGCTGCGAGCAGCACAGAAGCACATTACCGTCCGCCGGGGCATCGATCGGATCGGGACGGTAGCACACTGCACCGGAAATCAATCCGGTCTCGCAGGTGTGGCAGACGCCTGTCCTGCACGACCAGCGCACCGGCACGTCGCATGCCTCCGCGAACTCCAGCAGATTGTTGAACTTCGGGTTCCAGGCGACGCTAAGACCACTGCGGGCAAACGAGATCAAGGCGCCAGCACCGAGAGGCCCGTCCGGCTGATGCGGTTGCCGGCTCAGCGAGGCCGCGATCCCTGGAGTGATGGACGCGGCCGATCCGAACATTTCGGTATGAATTCGGCCGAGCTCCACTCCGAGCTTCTCAATCCCTGCTGCAAGATCGTCCATGAAGCTTGCCGGCCCGCAGAGATAGAAGTCGCCGTCCAGCGGCAGGCGCAGCGACTGGATGACCGCCAGATCGAGGCGAGATCGCCTGTCGTAGTCAATACCTGGCTTATCGGCCGGATCGGGTGCGCTGTAGCAGACAAGGCTTTGCGCATCCGGAAGGATTTGTAGAAGCCCTCTCACTTCGTCCGCAAACGGATGTTCTCGTCCATTCCGGGCGCCATGGAGCCACCAGATTTTTCTGCCCGAGCGATCGACTGCCAGGGCGTGGAGCATGGCAAGGACGGGCGTCGCGCCAATCCCGGCGCTGAGGAGGACGATCGGCGTCTCGCCCTCGGCCAGCGTAAAGCTGCCGCGCGGCGCGCTTGCCTGCACCACCTCGCCGATGCCCAGCTCGTCATTGACATAGGCGCTGGCGACGCCGCGAGCTTCCCGCTTGATGCTCACTCTGTAATAGGCGTCATTTGACTGGCCCGACAAGGAATAGCTCCGCAGCAAGAGAGGAGCCCCTCTGGGCTGGAAACCGAGCACGATGAACTGTCCCGGAAGGAAGGCGGGCAGCCGCTTTCCATCCGTCGGCTCGAGCTCAAGAGACTTGACGCTTTCACTCTCGAGCGACATGCGCGACACTTTGAACGAGCGAAATCCCTCCCACGCCAACTCGAGACGCTTCTCCCCCGTAAGGCCAGCGTTTCCGGGCGAAGCCCCGTTTTTTGAAGATTGCTCCAGCAAGGACTGAAACGAGCGACGCCAACCGGGACTTAATGCGCGGATCCGCAATGCACGTTCCAATCGATCGCGAGGGTGACCAGGCTTGTAGAGAAGATCGTTGATGTCGGCGACCGTCATGCTGTCCTCTGCCGAAGCCACCTGTTCGACTTCGTCGCCCGCCTGAACTTTCCCTTCCTGCAGGACACGGAGGTAGAATCCCGGTCTTCGGTGCGAGACCAGCAGAGCAGCCATTTCTGGCAACCCCATCCGGATACCGAGCCGATAGCAGGTGACGCGAGGCTGGCTCACCTCGAAGACAGCTTCGCCGATGCGGTAACGGTCGCCGATGCAGACTTCGGCGTCTGGAAGACCATCGAGCGTGAAGTTCTCGCCGAACTGACCATAGACGAAATCACGTCGGCCCAGATGTTCCTCCCAATACCGGTAGGAATCCGTCTGGTAGACATAAACTGCGCGGTTCTCGCCGCCGTGGCCAGCGCGATCCGCCTGGCCGTCGCCGTCGATATTGAGGCGGCGCACCATGCAAGCTCCTTTGACCGGCGTCTTCCAGATCGCCGTATTCACCAGTTTCCCCTGCCACTCGATATCACGTGGCAGGCCGACGTTGACCGAAAGCAGATGAACCATAACGTTCCCTTTCGAAGATCATGACGATATTTCTCTGCCAGAAGACCGTCGCCCATGAGTTGAAATCCGCCCATGGCGCCCAGCAATCTCGGGTTCTGAAAGCTCAGTGCGTCGCACTCAAAGATGGTCAAAGGTTCCCGCTTCGTCTTTGTCCATAAGTGCTGAGCATCTGACCACATCGGCGGCCAGGATTGCAGATAATTTGCGCTCCATGTCTTGGCTCCCAATATGAACTCCGCGCTACAAATCGTATATGATTTTACCGCATGTTTCACGCGCGCCTGAATAGTCGCCCCGACGGGCGGAGTTACGATCCACAGAAGCGCGGTGGTGTTCCAAGCCTCTAAAGTCTCGTTTCACTCGAATCGATGCCAACTCATTTGATCCTCCAGTGGATCCGTAAAAGCGTTGCACTCAACAGCTGCAAATATAAGTAGGAGCCAAATCTCCGATGGAAATGCCAGATCAACTCCTGGTGGAAATCAACAGATTAGCTATACTTTACAATTCTTTCTTAAGGGACATAGTGCAGCAGGAGATGGCCGAGTGCCGGCGGCTGAAAGTTGGCGAAATCGATTTGGCCCAGCGTCCAAGGAAGTGCACGTGAACATGAAACCCTGCGAGCGCGTCAGTGGCGTAAACTACGCCATGGGCGCAAACAGTCGCTCAGGCGGCAGCTTGCCCAATTCATCCTTGCTTGGAGATATCCGTTGAGTTCCCTATTAACCGCAATGCGCTCCGCCACGAATGCGCCGACGGTTTTGACAGTCGAAGCTATTTTGGAAAATCGCTTTTACGCGCTCGCCCTGAAGGATGCGGCGCTGAAGCTAATTGCCATGCACGATGCCGCACCTCGTATCGTCCGCTATACCGCAGATATGAAGCGATGGTTGCTGACGCAGTCAATTCTGGCTTTTCATTTTCAGCGTGTCACGTCGCCGTCTCATCCGGGCCTTACGGCCGCCAAACTGAACGCCCTCATCGCCGAGAGTGACGTTGCTTCCAAGAACACGGCGTTCGCGCATCTCGCAGAGATGCGCAACTACGGTCTCTTGGTTGATACTCATGAAAGCGGGGACAGGCGTGTTCGCCAGCTCAGAATTTCCGAAACTGCCGAAACCTTGATTCGCGAGTGGTTCGACGAACATTTGAAATCACTCGACATGCTCGATCGGGGCACACGATTCTCACGATCATCCGCCGATCGGCGCCTGCTCTGGTATGCGCAGCCAAGAATGTCCCAGAGCCTCTTTCACGATCCAAACTGGACCAGCCCTCCGCAGACGGTGGACGCTTTCGTCCGAACTGCTTCCGGCAGCAACATCCTGCATGACCTGATGTCTCGCTTGCCCCCGGAAAGGGAACTGGAGCCGCGCATGCCTATTGGTCCTTTGCGCATCGGAGAATTCTTCAAGCGCTACGCCATCTCCCGGACCCACGCGCGGCGCCTTTTCGATCGCGCTCACTTGCTTGGGACTTGTGGATGGGAGCTCTCCAGCAACAGCGGTGATTTCTGGCTTGGGGCAGAGCTGATCCGCGACTATCGACATTGGCAGGCAGTCAAGTTTGCGGCCATCGACGAAGCGTTCGAATGGGCCTGTTGCCATGTACCCGAGCCGACCAATGAGCAACGAGAGGGTTGAGCTCTTGGCGTGGTCGCAATTCGCAGGGCCTGCGCAAGACCTAGAGGGCTTACATCCAGCTCAAACTACCTGCTAGGCCGAAATAGGCCTTGGACCAAATCCGCCCGATGGACTCAGCACCGCCAACCGGGCGATGTCTTATTCGGCCCCGCGCTCCCAATACCAGGCCACATACATATTCTTCCTGTCATGCCTTCGTGCCTTCAGGAACGTCCGCATGGCGCGTACATCTTCCTTTTCGCAGGCAAACCAGACGAAGATCTCACCCTCGGTGGCGGCAATGGCTTGTTTGGCTTCTTCCAGCAGAATGTCCTTGGCGCCGTCTGCGTAATAGCGCCGATGCAGCCAGCGCACGTCGAGTGAACCCGCCGAGAAGAATAGCTGCTCCTCCATTTCGTCAGCGACCTCGATAATTGCCTGCAGGCGCGTCCCTGCCGGCACTTCCTCGGCGATGCGGGCGATCGCAGGCAGCGCGCTTTCATCGCCTGCAAGCAGGATGGATTGCGCCGCCGGCAGATCGCCGCCGCCGGGACCGAGCAGTGCGACCTGCTGACCGGGCTCGGCGTCGCGGGCGAAATCGGCGCCGGGCGTTTTGATGCCGGGTGTCGGATGCTGCAGGAAATCGATCCAGAGTTCGCGCTTTTCAATATCGACAAAACGGATCGTGTAGACGCGCACCAGAAGTTCGTCTTTGCCTTCGGGCCAGGCGACACGGCCATCGGCCCGCAGACCCGGCCAGACCGGCGCCCTGCCCTTCGGCGGTACGAGCAGGCGGACATGCATGTCGCCGCCAATGAAAGGCGTCACGTCGGCGCAGGCAAATTTCACCCGGCGCATATGCGGCGTGACATCCTCGGCCGAAACCACCGTGGCCTCATGGATATTCGGCAGGACGGCAAGCGCTGCCGGATCAGACCAGGTGAGTTCAAGCGGGTCTTCGCCGGCAAAGTAGAACAGATGCTCTGCCAGCATGGTGCGGCTCATCTGCAGCGTCTTTTCCGAGGGGCAGGAAAGCTCGATCATGAGCTTCTTGTCCCGAATGCGGATTTCGGTCGTGCCCACCTTGCTCGTCAGAAGTGCGAGATCGGCGCTGCGCTGCACTTCGGCATGTTCGACGAAATGCTCGCAGATTTCGCCGAGCATGGCAGCAGCGTCCCTTGGAAGGGCAACACCCGAGAGCTTGAATTCCTGCGCCGTCGTCATCTGTTCTCCTCGTGGAATGCCTGTTGCGCCTCGTCCCCGCCCGCCGCCATCCGGTGGCGGCCGATCGGCAGCATGATCGGGCGGCCGGATGTGGGATCGGTGATAATACGGCTCTCGAGAGCGAAGACATGCCGCATATTGTGCTCTGTCAGCACCTCTTGCGGCGTCCCGGACACGTGCACGCGGCCCTCCGTCATGGCGACGAGATGGTCGGCATAACGTGCTGCAAGATTGAGGTCGTGCAGCACCATGACGACGGTCGTGCCGCGCTGATGGTTGAGATCGGTCAGGAGATCGAGCACCTCGACCTGATGACTGATATCGAGAAAGGTCGTCGGCTCGTCGAGCAGCAGAATTTCCGTCTGCTGGGCGAGCGCCATGGCGATCCAGACCCGCTGGCGCTGACCGCCGGAGAGCTCGTCGACGGGCCGCTCGGCGAGATCGGCAGTCTTGGTCGCGTTGAGTGCAGCATCGACAGCCTCGTCATCCCGACGCGTCCAGCGCGAAAACAGGCTGTGGTGCGGATGGCGCCCGCGGCTGACGAGATCGGCAACGGTGATGCCCTCGGGCGCGATCGGCGATTGCGGCAGAAGCCCGAGTGTCCGGGCAAGCTCGCGTGGTGGCGTGCGGTGGATCGACTTGCCGTCGAGCAGGACCTGCCCTTCGCGCGGCGAAAGCAGCCGCGACATCGAACGCAGCAGCGTGGACTTGCCGCAGGCATTCGCCCCGACGATGACGGTGATCTTGCCGGGCGGTACGGCGAGATCGAGCCCGTGCAGGATCTCGTCTTCGCCATAACCGGCCGAAAGGCGGGTGGCTGCCAGGGTGTGGATGGTCATAGCGAACCTCCTGTCCGGTTGACACGCACGATCAGGAATAGGAGGTAGGGAGCGCCGAGCGCACCGGTGACGACACCGACTGGATAGCGGCTCGGCAGCAGGAACTGGCCGGCATAATCGCCTGCCAGCACCAGCACGGCGCCGACAAGCGCTGCGGGAATGAGGATGGAGCCATTGTTGCCGACGATGCGGGCCGCGATTGGTCCCGACAGGAAGGTGACGAAGGCGATCGGGCCTGTCACCGCGGTTGCCGAAGCGATCATCCCGACCGCTGCGACGATGATAAGGATACGGGTGCGCGACACGCCGACGCCGAGGGCTGCTGCCGTATCATCGCCAAGCCGCAAGGCTTCAAGATCACGCGCGCGGCTGAGCAGGAGGCCGCCGAAGACGACAAGCGCAAGCAGCAATGGTGCTACCTGGCCAAGCTGGGCACCGTTGACGCTGCCTGTCAGCCAGCGGATCGCCTCCTGCAGGCTCCAGGCCGGGGCCTGCGACAGGATATAGGCAATGACACTTTCCAGCATCGCCGACACGCCGATGCCGACAAGGATGAGCCGCGTGCCGGCGACCCCGTTTCGAAATGAAAGCCCGTAGACGAGCAATGCCACACCGAGCCCGGCAATGACGGCGACGATGGAAACGACCGGCCCCTTCAGCGATAGAACGACGATCACGAAGACGGCGGCAGCGCTCGCTCCCGAACTGATGCCGATAATGTCGGGGCTTGCGAGCGGATTGCGCAGCATGATCTGGAAGGCGACGCCGCCAAGCCCGAAGCTCAGCCCCGCGAGAACCGCAAGCGCGGCACGCGGCAGCCGCAGCTGACCGACGGTGAAAGCTGCACCCTGCACATTTTCGCCGAGCAGGACCCGGATGACGTCGCCAGGCGGCGTAAAAGACTGGCCAAGCGACAGTGTCAGCGCAAAAAACGCCACGACAAGGCACAGTAGCAGGACGACCACGAGCCTGTGCCGGCGCGTCCGACGTCGGCGGCTATCGACGATGCGGTCAAGGGAAGATGCTGTCATCGTCACAACTCGCGCACCCGTTGACGCCTGACAATGGCGATGAAGAATGGCGCACCGATCAATGCCGTGACGATGCCGACATCGAGCTCGGCGGGTCTGGCGACGATACGTCCGACGACATCACCTGCAAGCAGCAGGCAAGCGCCGCCAATCGCCGAGAAAGGCAGAATCCAGCGGTGATCGACCCCGACCAGCAAGCGGCAAAGGTGCGGCACCACGAGGCCAAGAAAACCGATCGGGCCACAGACCGCGGTCGTCGCGCCACAAAGCAGGATTGCGCCGAGTGCCGCGATACCGCGGGCGAGTGCCACACGTTCGCCGAGGCTCGCCGCCAGTTCGTCGCCGAGTGCAAGCGAATTGAGCTTACGCGCCGACAGCAGGCTGATGAGGAAACCGGCAGCGAGAAATGGGAGAACGGGCAGGATGCGTTCGAATGTCGCCCCACCGACACCGCCGATCTGCCAGGAGCGGATGCCGCCGGCAATATCATTGCGCGGCAGCACGACGGCAATGACCATCGACGCAAAAGCGACCGACGTCGCCGCCCCTGCAAGCGCCAGTTTCAACGGCGTCGCCCCGCCGCGCCCGAGCGAACCGATCGTATAGACGAAGAGCGCCGAGCACCCGGCTCCGAAGATCGCCGTCCAGATATAGGCTTCGTTCGAGGAAATATCGAACCAGGCAACGGCGACCACGACAGCAAGCGATGCCCCCATATTGACGCCCAGAATACCGGGATCGGCAAGCGGATTGCGCGTCACGCCCTGCATGATTGCGCCCGCAAGCCCCAGTGCGGCGCCGGCGATGATGGCAAGCAGCGTCCGGGGCATGCGCACCGTCACTGCCGCCTGACCGATATTGTCGGCATGTCCGATCAGCGCCGCAAATATGTCGGTCCAGTCCACGTCACGGGTGCCGACAGTGACCGAGAGCGCACAGAGACAAACAAGCGCAACAGCCAGGCCGAGAAGCCAGAGGCTGCGTGCCTGGTTCGACCCAGCTGCCGCAGCAGGGCTGGATGATGATTTGAGGCGAGGCACGATCATTGCGGCTTGCTTGGAGACTTTATGGCGGCGTCGGCAAGCAGCGCCACGTAATCCTTAAGCACCCAGGAGATCGACAACGGCGTTGGATTGGCAGCCGTACCGATCGGGTCGCGGCCGAGTGTTACCAGCGCACCCTTGGAAACAGCCGGCATTCTCGCCATCAGCGGGTTCTTTTCCAGCGCTTCGAGCAGTTGCTGGTTTCCATAGGTGACGACGATATCGACGTTATCGAAGGAATCGATACGCTCGGCGCTGATCGATCCGGCGAATTTGCCTGGCGCGGATGCCTCCACGACGCTCTTTGGAGATGTCAGCCCGAGGTCGGCGAAGAATTTCACGCGCGTATCGTTGGTCGTATAGAAATTGACGGTGCTGAGATCGGTCGCATTGAGATGGGTGATGAACATTGCCGACTTGCCATTGAGCTCGGGATGAGCGGCGACCGTTTCCGCTATTTCGCCCTCGATCGTCTTGATCAGCGCCTCGCCTTCTGCCGCCATGCCGAGCCCTGCGCTGTCGAGGCGGATCATCTCGCGCCAGTCGGTCGACCACGGCGCTTCCGGATAGGCAACGACCGGGGCAATCTGGCTCAGCGTGTCGTAGTCGGCTTGGCTGAGGCCGGAATAGGCAGCCAGGATCACATCGGGCCGGGTCGCTGCGACCGCTTCGAAATCGATGCCGTCGCCTTCATCGAAGAGAACCGGCTTATCGGCATGCAGTTCCCTGAGCCTGTCTGCCACCCAGGGCAGCAGCCCGTCGCCGTCATCATCGCCGAAATTGGCAGCCGCAAAACCGACGGGCACGATGCCTAGCGCCAGCGGTACTTCATGATTGGCCCAGGCGACCGTCGCAACCCGCTCCGGCTTCCTGGCGATAACGGTCGTGCCGAAAGCATGCTTGATGGTGACGGGATAGGACGTGTTCTCATCCGCCCGGCTGGCGCCGGCCGCCACGGCAATGATCCAGATACAGGTCAGCGCCACTTTCGTAGCGGCAAGCAAAAAGCGCAGCATCGTGCGAACTCCGCCAGTTTTTAAGTTGACCTGCACTTTCAGGTTAATCCACCTGCGTCAACGGTGATGCCGCAGCCAAAGGACCATAGCGTTGAGATTTCCGTGGGATCGTACAAAACGCCGGAAATTTACAATACTGGACAACTACGCTCAAGTTAGTAGCCATCGCAAGGGACATCGAGCCAACCATCGCAGCCGCCGCTCCGGGAGGAATTCTCCCGCTCGTTTGGGCTGCCGGTATGCCGTTTAGAGCGATCCCCAAACCGGCATCCCATTCGGCACCCCAAGCCGAAGGGCCGTCATGGCGACACCAAATTGTGGAACGTGAACATGGACATCATAAGAACAGGCGCTCATTCGCGACAGGCCCTCCTGCGCACCCGGGATGCGGTCCTTTTGGGATGCACCGCGCTTGTCGCCCTCGCGCCTGGCATGGTGCTCGCGCAGGAGAGCGGAAATTCGAATACTGTCACCAATCTCGAGCCCATCGTCATTTACGGCAGTGGCCTCGATACCGACAATGACTCGAAATCGATCGTCGCGACCAAGACCATAAGCGGCAACGGCATGGCGACGGATCTTCTCGACACGCCGGCCTCCGTCTCCCTCATCACCTCAAAGGAAATCCAGGAGCGCGGCGCACAGGATACCGAGCAGGTTCTGCAATATACGTCTGGCGTCACCACTGACTTCTACGGCTCGGACGACCGCTTCGACTATTTCAAGATTCGCGGCTTCGACGCTTATACCTATCGCGACGGCCTGACGCTTGGCGACCCCTTCGGCGGCATCCGGGAAGAGCCCTTCGCCTTCGAGCGCGTCGAAGTGCTGAAAGGCGCCAACTCCACGACTTTCGGCGTTTCCGATCCCGGCGGCGCGGTCAATTTCGTGACCAAGAGACCGAAGAGCGAACGCTTCGGCCAAGCCTATGTGACGGGCGGTTCCTTCGACCATCGCGAAACCGGTGTCGATTTTGGCGACAACATCACCGAAGACGACACCTTCTCCTACCGCATCACCGGCAAATTCAAGCGCGCCGACGCGGAATATGACTATTCCCAGGACGACGAGAACTTCATCATGGGCGGTGTCACCTGGCGCCCGAGCGCCGATACCAATCTGACCGTGGTCTTCGACCATCTGGACAAGGACGGCGTGCCCGGCGGCGGCGGCCATCCGGTCGGCTCGGATTTTTCCAGAAGCCGCTTCTTCGGCGAGCCGGACTACAATTATCGCGACGTCAACAGGAACTCGGTCAGCGTCATGTTCGACCATGATTTCGGAAATGGCCTGACATTCAGCTCGAATGCGCGCTACAGCGACGCCAAAAGCAATTTCGGTTATGCCTATATTTCTTCGACGCCGACCAACGGATCGACGATTGCCGACCGCGCTTTCTTCGGCAATGAACAGGCGGCCGAAAACGTCATCATCGATACTCGCCTGCAATATGACACGAGCTTCGACAATATCGACAGCCGCAGCCTCGTCGGGTTGCAATACAATAACCTGCAATCCGACAATGACAGTTTTTACGGCCCGGCGCCAAGCATCGACTGGACGAACCCTGTCTATACCGGCGCGCCGACCTCGGTCCCCCTCTACCAGAGCCTGACCAACGACCAGAAGACCACCGGGCTCTACCTGCAGCAGGATCTGACCTTCTTCGACAGGCTGACGGCCTCTGTCGGGTTGCGCAACGACTGGATGGACCTCAATCAGTTGAACAATCTCTCCAACTCAACCACCAGTGCCGATCTCAGCGAATTCACCAAGCGAGCCGCCCTCTCCTACAAGCTCACCGATCAGGTTGCGACCTATGTCAGTTATGCGGAATCAGCACTGCCACCCTCGCTGACAGTCGATCCCGAGCGGGGCGAACAATGGGAAGTGGGTGTCAAATATCGGCCCGACGAATTCCCGGCACTCTTCAGCGCAGCGGTCTATGATCTCACCAAGAGCAATATCACCCGCACGAATCCGGCGACGGGCTTCCAGGAGACGATCGGCGAGGTCCGCGTGCGCGGCATCGATCTCGAAGCCAAGGCTGAAGTCACCGACAATATCAGCCTGACGGCCGCCTATTCCTACATGGTCTCCGATATCGTCGAGAACGGCACGCTCGGCAATGAGGGCAACGAAATGTCCTTCGTGCCCAATCACACCGCGTCGCTCTGGGTAAACTACGGACTTCCCGGCAACGGCTTTCGCGGCGACATGAATTTCGGTCTCGGCGCGCGTTATACCGGCGCCTACTACTTCAACGACGCCAATACCCAGTCGACGGGCAGCAGCATCGTTTTCGACGCGGCGTTCGGCTACAAGATCCAGGAAAACACATCCTTCGATGTGAATGTCACCAATCTCTTCGACGAGAAGCATGTCGCCTATGGCGGCTTCGGTGCGGATTTCTACAATCCGGGCCGGGCAATCTACGCAACTCTGCGCCAGACCTGGTAAGCGGCCGGTCCCGCCGACAGTCCTGTAGGCGGGAGAGTTTATCCGAGACGCTAGCGGAGCTGGCGCATCCGCCGCCATGCGGCGGGTGTGTCGCCAACGATCTGGCGAAAGACCTTGGTCAAATGCGCCTGATCGGAAAAACCGAGCTGAGCGGCAATATCGGCGACCGAAAGCTCGCTTTCGGTTAGAAGCGTCTTGGCATGGTCGATGCGCTTGGCGAGCTGCCATTGCAGTGGCGTCTTGCCCGTTGTCTGCTTGAAGACATTGGAAAACCAGCTTTCCGACAGACCTACCGTCGCGGCCATTTCTGCGACAGTCAGGCGGCAATCGCTGAGATGATCGACGCGGGCGATCAGCTTGTTCATCTGCGCCTGGGTCAGCCGACCGTTGACCTGTTCGGCGCCCTGCACTGGAATGTCCAGGAGACCGCTGACGATGCTTCCGACAAGGCTCTCACCAAAGATCTGGTGTTTCGACGGGTTGGAGACCTCGTCGACGACAAGGCGTGCAAGCGTTTCGATGGCTCCGGTATCCTGCATCTCGACCGGATTGCGTAGCGCCGTCATGGCCGCGGAATTGCCGACTGATGGCGCAAGATATCGCAATAGCCGATCCCTGTGCATATGCAGATTGAGATGAGAGAAGCGATGCGTGGCACCACTCGTCGTCCACATCGGCATGCCGGGCGGAACGTAGACCGCCCGCGTCATTGGCCGGTAGTGCTGCTGAAAATCGCCGTCGCGGTTGGACATGCGGATCTGCGACGAGACATCGCTAAAGAAGATCATGATGCGCGGATCGTCCGACAAGTAATAGCCCTTGGCGCCCGACTGGCTTTCGGCGTCCCAAAGGACACTGACAAGCCCATCGAACTGGCGCCATTTGACCGGCGCCATCACCCGGATGCCTTCTGTGTGCCAGACCATGGAATGCCAGAAACTCAAAACCAGAGACCGTCCTTATTCGGCATCCGCCATACCATCGTGCCTGTCAGCGGCACGAGCGCGCTCCCGGCAGCGATGCTCTGATATCTCTGCGGGAAGTGCGCATTTCACGCGCGCTTCTAAACCAAAATTAACATGAGTTCAATAATCATGTTTATTGATCGTGAAATACGCCCTTCACATAGGCAGCATTGATCCGCCAGGATCGCCCTGCAAACGGATCGGCCATATCTCCCTCGGGTCGCAATCATGAACATCGCTTCACGCGGATGGCCTGGTCCGCGCCTTGCGTTCAGCTCAGCGGCATCGCCACTGGTCGCATCGGCGCGCCGGTTGCTCCGCGCAACTTGATGCATGCACCGAAAAAGGCAAATTCGTAAAGCTTTTCACTGGCAAGCTCTTCGAGATAAGCCATCTCGAGGATCGGAACGCCCGCTTCCGCCAGCAGATAGGTATGAACAGGGAAGAAATTGAGCACGTGTGCCGAAGGCGTCTGCTCGAGCGTCAAATTGTCGGCGCCGATCATGATGGCACCGTGCTTGCAAATATACTCGGCACCCTCGCGATTGAGGCCAGGTGTATTCCTGGTGAAGGCCATGTCTGGCCATAGGAGCATCTGGCCAGTGCGTAGCAAAACGACATCGCCGGGCAGAATTTTTAGGCCCTGCTTCTTAAGGCAGTCTTCTATGTCGGCCTTGCCGATTGGATGGCTCGGCGGCAGCGTATCGACCCCATACATGGCCGCGATATCGAGAAGAATACCGCGTGCAAAAATCGGCGGATATTTTTCCGGGCCGCAGATATCCCAAGCCCGACTGCCGAGGTGATCCCGCGCCGTGAAACCATTGAAGATCTCGCCATTGTAACCGAAGTGGTTGAACGTATCGATATGCGTGCCGCAATGGGTGTACATCGAGATACTGTCGCCGGAATAGGCGACGAGCTCGTTCTGCTCGCGCCTCACGCCCATCGTGTTCGCGACGATCTCGCCCTGCGGTGTATGTGTCATCCAGATCTGGTAGGGCTGGTCGCCGGCGCCGAACCAGCCGGGCATGCCGACAAAATGGTCGACCGAGAGGTCGAATACCTTCGAGGCATCGGTGCGGCCGATAATCGCCGAACGCGACTTGGCGTCGATCAGGTTGAGCATGCCGATCTCGTCGTCGCTGCCGTAGGGGCTCTTCGTCACCTTATGGAATTCGGCATTGTAAGCGATGATCTTGCTCTTGGTCGCTTCGTCGACATAACAGGCCATGCACATTGCAGCTCTCCTTGTTCATGTTCGCAGCCGCCGGAGTGGCCGCCTTCAGATCGTTTCGCCTCGAATGACCGGTTCGGCAGAGAGCGCCACCGACAGCAGCCGCTCGTCGGCGTGCGCCAGCCCCGACAGCAGGAAGCCGACCGGCATGCCGGCGTCACCCGCGCCGCAGGGGATCGATACGCCACACCAGTCGAGGAAGTTGCCGAGCAGCGTGTTGCGCAGCGTCTTGCCATTGGTGGCAACGAAGAGTTGGTCATCGGTCTTCAACGGTTCGACCGGCGGCGCCACATGCGCGACGGTCGGGAAGGCGATCAGCCGGCCGCCGACCAGCCGGTCCACCGCCTCGATCAGCCGGGTGCGGGTAGAGAGAATGTCGAGATAGTGCGAAAGGGTGATCTTCTCGCCGAAGCTGGTGCGCGAGACCACGCGCGGGTCGATCAGTCCGGCGTCCGGCCCCGTGATCCGCGCCCGGTGCAGCCAGTAGGCCTCCGCCGTCACCAGGGCTCCGTGGCTGGCCATCAGCTGCAGAATTTCCGCAAAGGCCGGGATCTCCAGCCGCGTGAACACGACGCCGGCGCGCGACATACGCTCGACCGCCGCCTCGAAGGCTGCAACAACACCCGGCTCGGCATTGTCGAAGACGACGTTGGTGGGAATGACGACCTCCAGCCCGGCAAGTGGATTGCAACTGACCGTCGATGCCGTGGCTCCACGCATCGCCGCGTCGATCCAGACGGCATCCTGCACCGAGCGGCAGAGCGGCCCGAGCGAATCGAGGCTGCCGGCAAGCGGAAACACGCCGGCCATCGGATAGCGCCCACGCGTCGCCTTGTAGCCGACGATGCCGTTCAGCGCTGCCGGAATCCGCACCGAACCGCCGGTGTCGGAGCCGATCGAGACCGGCACGAGACCAGCCGCCACTGCCACGCCCGAACCGGAGGACGAGCCGCCCGGAATGCGGGCGACATCCGTGCTGCGGGGGTTTTTCGGCGTGCCGAAATGCGGATTGATGCCAAGGCCGGAAAAGGCGAACTCGCTCATGTTGACCCGGCCCGTTGCAAGCATGCCGGCTGCAGCGAGCGCAGAGACGACGGCGGCATCGGCCGCAGCCGGTGCCCGATCGCGAAGAAGCAGCCTGGATCCTGCCGCCGTGACGCTGCCGGCAACATCGAAGAGGTCCTTCCAGGCGACCGGAATGCCTTCGAACAAGCCGAGCGAACGACCGTCCTTCAGCCGCTTCGACGAGGCATGCGCCTCCGCCATTGCCCGCTCCCGCGTCAGCGAGATGAAGATCGCTTTGTCTTCATGGCCCTCGATCGCCCCAAAGACCTGCTCCGCCACCGCAACAGGATCGACGCTGCCGCCCTGGATGAGGGTGGACAACTGGGCGATCGAGAGGGAGCCGTAAGAGTGTGTCATTCTGTCGTTCCAGTTCTACTCACGCCGCCACGAACTGCATCCAGCGGCGCACGAGGTAATTGTGTTCGTCCATGGTCGTGTTCCAGACGGCGATCGAGTTGGCGCGCTGCCAGTAGGAGCCGCCGCTGCGCACCGCCCCCGCCTTGACCCGAAGGAGCCCGTCGGGGCCCGGCAGGTCAGTCGCGGCCGGCAGGCCTTCGTACCAATAGTCCCATTCGGCCGGCGTCATGTGCGGCCGCGAGCGTGCCGGCGTCGACATGTAATAACCCTGCCGGGCCACCACCGCGCCGGGCCAGCCGGAGATCCACCAGTTGAGATAATCGTAGGCCGCGTCGAGCATCCGGCCGGAGAGCCGCTTGGACAGGCAGAGGCCGCCATGCCAGGCGCGGTAACCCTCGGCGGGATTGGCGAGTTCGACGGGAAAGCCGCGCAGGTTCAGCTTGCTGATCCCGAGCGACCACATCGACTGGATCTGCGTATCGCTCTTCGTCATCAGGTTTGCAGCGTCCTCTGCCGAACGCCAGAAGCCGCGGAAAAAGCCAGCCTTCTTGCGCTCCTCTAGAATGTCCAACAACCGGTCGATCTCCTCAATGCTCATGTTGCCGAGATTGTTAAAGGTCATCAGCCCGGCCGACTGCGCCGCAAGTGCTGCATCGAAGATGCCGATCGCCGGCTCGTTGACGAGGGCTGCGCGTCCGTGCCAACGTGGATCGAGCAGTGCCGCCCACGAAGTCATCTGGTTGGAATTCGCCGCATCCTTCCGGTAGGCGAAGCTGTCGAAATTATGCGTCGTCGGCAGCATCGAAATGCGCTGCGAGGGCGTCTCGGCAAGCGCCAGGTTCGGCTGCACGAAAAGCTTGGTCACCGGTGCATCGCCCTGCCCGATCCGCGCATTCGGCCCGATGCGGCCCGTCTTGGTCAGATCGGTGATCTCGTCCCAGAGGGTGATCCGCTCTATGTCGATCGGCTGCACGGCGCGCCAGTACCAGACGATGTCGAGGTTGTGGAAGCACTGGTCGTAGATGTCATAGGTCATCGGCTCCAGCGCCGCCTTGTGCTGGGCGGTCATGAAGTCCTGATTGTCGAATTCGATGTCCATGCCGAGATCGCGCTCGGCACCGAGCCGGAGTTCTTCCAGCAGCGAAATCGCCGTGCCCAGGATGCGCAGCTTGATCCGACCCTCTGTATGGAGGGCGGGCGTCGGGAAACTCTTCGGCGTCGGCATTTTTCTCATGGCTGCATCTCCTCGACCCGTCGCAGCGCGCGCTGTGCCGCACCCAGCCCGTTAAAGGCGTTGAACGATCGCTCGATCGCCGCGGGCGCGATGCCATCGACGATGAAAACGATACGGGAACGCCGGTTCCCGCCTGGCCAGGATTGCATATGAACGGGCGGATGGACCAGATGCTGCACCCCGTGGACCGCCACGGGAAAGTCTTCGCCCTCGATGTTGAGAATGCCCTTGACCCGAAGAATGCGGTCGCCGTGGCGGTTGAGCAGCATGGTCAGCCAGATGCCGAAGGCTGTCCAATCGACCGTCCCTTCGCTCATCAGCACGAAGGACCGAATGCCGCCGGAATGTTCGCCGGCAAGAACAGGCCCCGGATCGTCGCAATAGAAGCCGCCCGGCGATTGCATGGCCTCGGCACGGCCGGTTGTCGTGTCCTCCAGCAGCCTGATGACATCGAAGACATCGTCCGTCGAAAGGACGATCGGCGCATCCGGATTGATCTGCCGGATCATCGCCATCACCCGCGCGACTTGGCCAGCCTCGACGATATCGGCCTTGGTCAGCACCAGAAGGTCTGCCACCGCCACCTGCCGCATTGGCTCGCGATAGGCGGCAAGCTGTGCCCCCGCATTGACGGCATCGACGGTGGCAATCACGCCCGAGGACCTGAAATGATGCCGCAGAACAGGATCGGCCTTCAGCGTCGAAAGAATGGGGAAAGGATCGGCAAGCCCCGTGCTCTCGATGACGATCCGGTCGAAGGGCGGGACGATGCCGCGCTCTCGCTTCGAATGCAGGTCGCGGATCGCGTCTGCCAGTTCGCCCCGCACCGTGCAGCAAAGGCAACCGGATTGCAGCAGCACCATGTTCTCGTCGATACGCTCAAGCAGGTGATGATCGAGCCCGACCTCGCCAAATTCGTTGATCAGCACCGCGGCGTTCGAGAGCACCGGATCGGTCAACAGCCGGCGCAGCAGCGTCGTCTTGCCGGATCCGAGAAAGCCGGTCAGCAGCGTGACGGGCGTGAAGGCCGGAAAAGCATCAGTCATGGCCGCTCGCCTCCAGCCGGTCGAGAAGCGGCTCGGCCAACGGATCGAGCGGCCGGCTCGCAAGCCGCTCGGCCGCCGGCCAGAGGTGTCCGAGATCCTCGATGATCTCGGTCTTTCCGGTCCGGGTCGACAGCAGGAAAGACGATCCCTGCCAGTCGGAGATAGAGAGACCGAAGGCATCGAGGATGCGGTTGGCGATTGCAACGCGGCGGGCGCGTTCGCGCCGCCGGTCGATCCGCTCGGCGGTGCGGGTATAGACCCCAGGCCGCGCGACCGCGTCGGCCCAGTGCTCGTTACCTCCCAGAACGCCGCAGAGCGAACACATTGCCTTTGCCTCTTACTTCTTGCGCGGGAAGCGTTTGGCGAAGTCGTCGGCGATTTCGTTCATCGTCACGAACTTGACGCCGGGATGCTTGATCATGTGGGCATAGAGACGCTCCAGCATCATGAGAACCTGCGGCCGGCCGGCGACATCAGGGTGGATCGTGATCGGAAAGACAGCGTAGTCCATCTCGCGATAGACCCAGTCGAACTGGTCGCGCCACATCTGCTCGATGTCGTGCGGGTTGACGAAACCGTGGCTGTTCGGCGCCTTCTTGATGAACATCATCGGCGGCAGGTCATCGAGATACCAGGACGCCGGGATCTCGATCAGGTCGGTCTCGTGACCACGCTTCAGCGGCACCATCCAGTCGGACGGCTTCTTCGAATAGTCGATCTTGGTCCAGCTGTCGCCGACGCGAACATAGTAAGGTGTGAAGTCGTTGTGCATGAGCGAGTGATCATACTTGATGCCGCGCTCGAGCAGGAGCTCATTGGTAACGTTGGAGAATTCCCACCAGGGCGCCACATAGCCGGTCGGCCGCTTGCCGGAAAGCTTGGTGACGAGGTCGATGCACTTGTCGAGCACCTCGGTCTCCTGCTCGCGCGTCATGGCGATCGGATTTTCGTGGGTGTAGCCATGGATGCCGATCTCGTGGCCGGCATCGGCGACGGCCTGCATCTGTTCCGGGAACGTCTCAATCGAGTGGCCGGGGATGAACCAGGTCGTCTTGATGCCGAAACGCTCGAAGAGCTTCAACAGCCGCGGGCTGCCGACTTCGCCGGAAAACAGGCCCCGCGAGATGTCGTCCGGCGAATCCTCGCCGCCATACGAACCGAGCCAGCCGGCGACGGCGTCCACGTCAATGCCGAAGCTGCAGAAGATTTCTTTTGCCATTGCGGGGGTCTCCTTGTGATGTTCTCGTTGGTCCGGCTTTGATCGGCCGGCTTTTCAGTGGGCGGGAATGACGGTGGCGTTTTCCGGCTTCCAGGCGAGCGCGACCGGCGCATCGACCGGAAAGGCGCCGGGCGGATACTTGTCGACATGGGCTTCGAGCGCCAGCATGCGTCCATCCGGCAGGGCGACCGAAAGATGCGAGATATGCCCGACCACGTCGAAGCGGCGGATCCTGGCATCGATGACATTGCCGCCGGAGGCCTGAGCGATCGCGTCACGGCCGCCCTTGTCGAGCGCATGCACCTCGATCGCTTCCGCAGGGATCACGACGCTCACCGCATCTCCGTCGGCGACCGCGCCATTGGCATCGCCGGTGAGAAGGCCGAGCGGCGTATCGACCACAACATGTCCCTTCTCGTGGCCCTTGACCGCCCCCCTAAAGATCGTGTTGCGGCCGATGAACTGCGCGACGAAAGGCGTGTTCGGCCGTGTGTAGAGCTGGTGCGGCGGACTAATCTGCTCGATCCGGCCCTGGTTCATCACGACGATTCGGTCGGACAGCGCCAGCGCTTCGGACTGGGCGTGCGTCACGAAGACGAAGGTCACGCCGAGTTCGCGCTGCAGCAGTTTCAATTCGCTCTGGATCGTCTTGCGCAAATTGGCATCCAGAGCGCCGAGCGGCTCGTCGAGCAGCAGGATGTCGGGCTCGACTACGAGGCCGCGCGCAAGCGCGATGCGCTGGCGCTGACCGCCGGAAAGCTTGTCGCATCGCTTGTCGGCCACATCTTCGAGACCGAGCTTTTCAAGGATGCGATCGACTTTCGCATTGCGCTGGGCCTTAGCCATGCCCTTCACGTCGAGGCCATAGCCGATATTGTTGCGCACCGTCATGTGCGGGAAGAGCGCATAATTCTGGAAGATCATCGAGGTCGGCCGCTGCGCCGGGCCGATATCGTTGATCCGCTCGCCCCTGATCATCAGATTGCCGGAAGAGATGCTTTCGAAACCGGCAATCATCCGCAGCGTCGTCGTCTTGCCGCAGCCGGACGGACCGAGAAACGCGATGAACTCGCCCTTGTCGACGGCGAGGTTGAAATCGATCACGGCCGGCGTTCCGTTATCGTAGACCTTGCCGATCTGGTAGAGTTCGAGGTCATGTATCATGGCGGTCATTCCGGGTTGCGGGTGGAAGGACAGGCGACCGGAGCCGCCTGCCAGGTGGCGCCTTCACCACATCGCAGATGAGATGAAGGGGCGCTGGGAGTAACGCATCAGGCGCTGAGGAATTCGTCCCACTTCTGGATGAGGTGATCGTATTCATCCGGCCACTGGTGCCAGTAGGCAACGTTTGCCGCGCGGGTCTCGAGCGAGCCACCATCACGCAGATCGCCTTCCTTGATGCCGCGTTCAGCAGCACCTACCCATGGCTTGCCTTCGTACCAGAAGGCGTATTTCTCCGGCGCCATCTTCTGCTTGATATTGGTTGTCGGTGAATAGTAGCCCTGCTCGGAAACCGTGATGCCCGGTTCGCCCGACAGCCAGTAGTCCGCGTAAGCGACAACGGCTTCCTTGTTCGGCGTGCCTTTCAGCATGGTGTTGCCGATGGACCAGGCGCGATAGCCTTCCTTCGGGATGGCGTATTTGCAGGGCTTTCCCTGCGCCTTGACGGCCATGACGGCCGGCTGCCAGGCGTCGCAGACGACGATTTCGCCGGAGGCAAGGAAGTTGACGAGTTCGCCGAAATCGCCCCAGAGCGCGCGGAACTGGCCATCCTTCTTCTTCGAGATGAGGAACTTCGCGGCCTCGTCGATTTCCGCAGCGGTCGGATTGCCGGGGTTCTTGACGTTTGAGAGGCCAAGCGTGTTCATCGCCATGACCGCCTGACCGAAAGCTGTCAGCGGGTCGGTGTTGAGGCCGGACTTGCCCTTGTACTTGCTGTCGAAGATCGCCGTCCAGCTGTTGGCTTCCTCGTCGGAGAGCACGTCCGGATTGTACCCGACGGAGTCGAAGTTGAAGACTGAAGGCACCATCCAGAGCGCCGTCTGCGTCTCGTCCGTCCAGATCTGGCCGACGATCTGCGCCTTGGCGTCGAATTTTGGATCGGGCTTGGTGAATATCTCGCGGATATTCGACCAGCTCTTCAGGCCCGAGGTTTCGATCGGGTCAGCATTGTCCGTCATGACGACGGAGGGAAGGCGCTCGCCGATCGTTTCCCAGACGTCATAGTCCTTCGAACCGGAGAGGATGCGGGTCTGCGCATCCGGGAAGGTCGCCGCCGTGCCTGATGTCGTGCCAACGCCGCTTGCCGTCTTGAACTCAGCCAGGATGCGTTCCTGCACAGTGACCGAAAGGCCGATTGTGCGCAGCTGTTCGCCGGCAAGGCCCGTGGCCTGTGCATAGGCTGCCCGCGAGGAGAGGAAGTGCGTGCCGCCGCCAATGGCAAGCGCCATGGCGCCCGCGGATCGCTTGAGCAGCGAACGTCGATTCATGTCCATCGAAATTGTCATTGTCGTTCTCCGGTTCTTTTGTTCCCCTGGATGGTCTTCATGACCACCCATCGTTCTCGTCCGGCCTCGGCGTCAGGGCGGGATCGGTCCTGACGCACCCTCCGTCAGTATCGGCCCACGAGGAGCCCCCCATCCACGACCAGCGTCTGGCCGGTCATGTATCTCGCGTTGTTCGAAGCCAGGAAGACGATCACGTCCGCGATGTCCTCCGGTTCGCCGAGCCGCCCCATCGGGATGAAGGCGCTTGCCGCTTCGGCGCCCTTCGGTCCCAGCGAATTTTCTTCCGAGAGAAGCTGTGCTGTGCGAATGTAGCCGGGTGCCATGCCATTGACGCGGATGCCGTCGCGGGCAAGTTCGACCGCCAGGCCGCGCACGAGGCCGACGACGCCGGCCTTGGCGGCGGAATAATGCACATGCTCGTCCCAGCCGTAGGCGACACCCATGATCGAGGAAAGCGCCACCACGGCGCCGGACTTGCGTGCCTTCATGCCCGGTACGGCGGCACGGACCACGCGGAAGATGCCCTTGAGGTCGATGTCGAAGGTCAGCTCCCAGCGGTCGTCATCGAGCACATCGAGCGGCGCCTTGTGGGCGATGCCGGCATTGGCGATGATCACGTCGAGGCGACCGTGACGCTTCTCCACGTCGGCGACCACAGCATCGACCGCCGACGTCGAGCGGACGTCGAGCTCCATGAATTCGGCCGAACCGCCCGCAGCCTCGATTTCTGCTGCTACAGCGCGCCCTTCGTCCTTCAGGACGTCGGTGACGATCACGTGGTCGCCGAGGTTGGCGAATGCCATTGCGGTCGCCTTGCCGATGCCGATTCCGGCGCCGGTGATCAGCACGATGCGGGGTGTCGAAGAAATCGCGATCATTCTGTTTTCCTGACTAGAGCATGACATCGCCGGAGTTCGGGCCAAGCGTTTGGCCGACGAACAGGCTGGCGGCGGGCGATGCGAGAAACGAAACGGTGGCGGCAACCTCTTCCGGCTCGCCGAAACGGCCGAGTGGCAGTTCGGCGGCCTTGCGGACACGCCATTCCTGCGAGAGTTCGCGCACCAGCGGTGTATTGATCGGCCCGGGGGCGACGGCATTGACGCGCACGCCGCGCTTTGAGACCTCGCGGGCGAGCGACTTCGTCATGCCGATGATCGCCGCCTTGGCTCCGGCATAATGGACGAGTTCGATGCCGCCGATCTGGCCGAGCTGCGAAGCGACATTGATGATGATGCCATCCCCGGAAACGAGCATCGATGGCAGAGCGAGCTTGGTCATGAGAAAGGTGCCGCGCACATGGATTGCAAACATCCGGTCGAAATCCGCAACCTCGAGGTTCTCAAACAGCGCCTGATGGACGATGCCGGCACAGTTGACGAGTAGTCGCGGATGGCCGAAGGCCGAGACTGCGACCTCGTAGATGCGTGCCGTATCAGTCTCGGAAGAGACGTCGCCAGCAGCCGCTGCCGCCGTGCCGCCAGCAGCCGTGATCTCCTCGGCCACCGCCTGCGCACGGTCTAGGTGGAGATCGTTGACGAGCACGGCGTAGCCGTCCTCCGACAGCCGGGCTGCAATTGCGCGGCCGATGCCGGATCCTGCACCCGTGACGATGGCAGAAGGTATCGACATCACGCCTCCTCCTGAATCGCGACGCGCTTGGCGCGGCGTATGGAAAGCATCATCAGGACGGCGTAAATGCCGAGCAGCGCGAAGGAGAAGATCGTCGTCAGCACCCCGAAGGCGAAGACGTTCGGATGCACTTCCACAGAGAAGGTGCCGTAAATGGCGAGCGGCAGCGTCAGGTCGCGGCCAGATGCAAACAGCGTGCGCGAGAATTCGTCATAGGACAGCGTGAAGGCAAAGAGCATGGCCGAGAGCACGCCCGGAAAGATCAGCGGGAATGTTACCTTGCGGAAGGTGCGTGCCGGCGACACGCCGAGCGACCACGACGCCTCCTCGACGCTCTGGTCGAAGCGGTTGAGGATCGCCAGCATGACGAGAAAGGCGAAGGGATAGGTGTAGACGACGTGCAGCACGAAGGCTGTTCCCCACCAGTGCCGGTCGATGCCAAGCGCATTGGCGACGAGCGCCATGCCGAGGCCGACCAGAACGCCGGGAACCATCATGCCGAGAACGATCAGGTAGAAGACGACACCAGAGCCGGGGAACCGGCGGCGGAAGGCCTGCGCCGAGGTGACACCGAGCACGGTGGAGACGATCATCGTCATCACCGAGAGCACAAGCGAGCGCACCAAGGCTTCGTTGATCGGCAGCGGTGCGATGCGCGACGGCGGCGTCAGACCGAAGAGATGCTTGTACCAATAGGTCGACCATTCGATGATCGGGAATTGCGGTCCGCCCTCCGGCCCTGTCTGGAAGGACAGAATGGCGAGCACCACCATCGGCGCGTAGAGAAAGATCAGGAAGAGCGCCGTGTAGACGCCGAGGGAGAACTTGATGCCGCCAGCCTGCATGTCAGAGCTCCTTCCTGAGGTCGACGACGCGCAGCAGTGCGGCGACGACAATGCCCATGAGCACGGTGAGCACGACGCCGACGACGGCGGCGAAGGCCCATTTCAGCGATCCGACCTGGGTGACGATGATGTTGCCGAGAAGGTTCACCTTGCGGCCGGAAAGGGCCGCCGCAGTCGCGAACTCGCCGAGAACCATGACGGAGACGAAGATCGCGCCGACCACCACGCCCGGCATGGTGAGCGGCAGGATGATGGTGCGGAAGATGCGCCAGAAGCCGGCACCGAGATCCTGCGCCGCCTCGATGACGCTCTGGTCGATGCGGCCCATCATGAAGGCGATCGGCCCGACCATGAAGACGCAATAGATCTGCGTCATGCCGATGATGACCGAGAGTTCGGAAAACAGCAGCACCTCGATCGGCTGGTTGATGATGCCGAGACCCTGCAGGATGAGATTGATCGCCCCCTCCTTGCCCAGCATCGGCCGCCAGGCGAGCACGCGGATCAGGAAAGAGGTCCAGAAGGGGATAACGCAGAGGACGAGAAGCGCCGTCTGGATCGTCTTGTTCTTGACAAAGAGACCAACATACAGCGCTGCCGGGTAGCCGACGACGAGCGTCGAGACGAGCACGATCAACCAGATCCTGACGGTCGTCCAGAGAGCGCTGAGATAGGTGTCCGTGGTAAAGAAGGTCACCCAGCTCTTGATGGTGAGATCAGGCGTGATCTTGAAGGTCGTCTGCGTCCAGAAGGACACGTATATCATCATCAGGATGGGCGTCACCAGGAAAAGCAACATCCAGATGACGCCTGGCGCCAACAGCCAGAGCGTCTTGCTGGATGCCTTCTTGACCGGTTCCACGACGGTTTCGGTATCGGCTGTTGTGGCACTTATCGACATTAATCAGTCTCCCGTCCCGCGCTGCGCGGCAAGAGTGTCAGGCGTAAACGAGGGCATCCCGGCGCTTCCAGACGAGCGCGTAGCGCGACTGAGGCGTACAGGCCGGCGGCTTGCTCCGGCTGAGGTGCGATTCCACCTCGAAGACGCGGCCGTCATCGAGCGAGAAGAAGGAGTTGATTGCGGCGCCCGAATATTCGTCGGCGACGAAGGTCGCCTCGAGCTTCACCTCGTCGTCGGCGACCGGCGCTTCGGTCGGGCGGATCGCAACATGGTCGTAGCGGATCGCGTAACCCGTGCGGTCGTCGCGGAACTGCGGCTCGTCGCCGAGTGGGAAAGCGCCGTAAGGCCCGAGGAAACTCTCGCCGGCTAGCCGGCCTTCGAAGAGATTGTAGCAGTTGAGGAAGCCCGCCACCGACAGCGATCTCGGCCGGTTGTAAATCGTGTCGGCGTCTGCCGCCTGCGCAATCCGGCCGCTGTCGAGCACCAGCACCATGTCGCCCATGGCAAGCGCCTCGCTCTCGCTGCCGGTCACGTGCAGGAAGGTGACGCCGCAGCGCTCGCGGATCAGCCTGAGCTCGCTGCGCATGCGGGCGCGAAGATTGGCGTCGAGCGCGCCAAGCGGCTCGTCGAGCAGCACCAGCGACGGTTCGGTTACGAGCGTGCGTGCCAGCGCCACGCGCTGCCGCTGGCCACCGGAGATCTGCGCAACGCCGCGATCCTCCAGGCCCGACAGACCGACGAGTGCAATCATGTCCTTGACCCTGGCCTGCACGATGGCGGGATCGGTTACGGGGTTTTCGACACGGTTTTCCAGCCCGAAGGCGATGTTCCCGGAGACTGACAGATGCGGAAAGAGCGCAAAATTCTGGAAGACGAAACCGATGTCCCGCCGGTGCGGCGGCATTGTCTCGATCCGCAGCCCCTTGAAAGTCACCGTGCCACGGTCCGGCTGCTCGAAACCGGCGATGACGCGCAGCAGCGTCGTCTTTCCCGATCCGCTCGGCCCCAGAAGAGAAACATAGCTGTCGTTCGGCAGCGACAGGTCGATGCCGTCGAGCGCGTTCAGCGTACCATAGGCCTTGGTAACACCTGCGAGCTTAAGAACCGAAGACAAGAGCCTCTCCATTTTGCACCAGCCATAGATCACTCGCCCTGCCGCCGCGCCTTGCGAAACGGCAGCCGGAACCGTTCGTGCGCAGCGAAGCACACGGCGGAAATCGATCGGCAGTCTGACGTTTTTTGTCGTTCACCTCAGGAATGCTTCTGGCGGCATCCCTATGCTGAATTGATGGCATAAATGATTTTTGTATTCAATAGACTTTTTTCTAAAACAGTCGACCTTTTGGGAAAGGCAACACGCAGCCGCAGATCGGCGGCATTGCATGAGAGGAAGGCCGAAAAGCAGGATATCGGAAGCTACATCATATATGCGCAGTTTTTGAGCGTATTTCTGCTATAAATCGCATACTTCTGCACCAAATGCGCTCTCATCGTGCAGCCGCTCGCCCCGTCCTCGGCCGTTTGCAACGCAAAATGGTCTGGACGACCATGGAGCAACCGCTCACCCAACGTCATAAAAAATGCAATTTTGGTATGCAAAAGACATTTATTTTGACATAGTCCGAAATGACAAAATAAACTAAAGAGAATTCCCGCTTTGTTGCCATCCGCTGTTGGATGGAGGATGCCCCGCCCGATGATACGCAATCTCCCAGGACAGACGGCCCAGCGTCGGTACGAGATTGCCGAGCACATCCTGCGCGACAACATCGTCGGCGGGCAGTTGCCGCTCGGTCTGGTCCTGCTCGAGGGGCCGATCGCCGACATTCTCCAAACGTCCCGCGCGCCGGTGCAGCGCGCCCTGCTTCGTCTGGAGGCCGATGGCCTCGTCCACCGCTTCCCGGGACGTGGCTTCCTCGTCGGTCCGCAGGATGCGGGTCTCATTCCGAACCGCACTGATATCAAGTCCTTCGGCCTTGTCATCGCCCAGCACGCCGACGAGGCGTTGCAGAGCCGCTCGTCCTGGGCGCGCATCTACAACACGGTGGAGCGCGACGTGGCCGGCTGCGTCGTCTTCGGCCAGTACCGCATCATCGAGATCGAACTCGCCAATCATTTCAAGGTCAGCCGCACGGTGGTGCGCGACGTCCTCAGCCGTCTGCAGGAACGCGGCCTCGTCCGGAAGAACCAGAGTTCCCACTGGATCGCCGGTCCGCTGACGGCGCAGACGATCAAGGATCATTTCACGCTCCGACGCATGCTGGAGCCCTCGGCACTCAAGGCAGGCGCTGCTGCCGTCGACCGCGAACGCCTGACCGAACTCTTCACCCGGCTGGCCGGTCTCGAAGCTTCGCAGCCGGTCGACCACCTCGAGAAACTCGAGGAACTTCAGGAACAGATGATCGACATCTGCGTGCTGACTACATCTAACGAGAAGACACGGGAGCTGATCCGCAACAACCTGCTCCCCGTCAACGCTGCCGAGCGGCTGCTGCGTCATCTCGGCTTGCCTGATGATCCGACCGCCATCACCGAGATGCGGCTGATCGTCGAGCTTCTCATGCGCGGCGCCGTCGACGCCGCCGCCGCCATGCTGGAGACCCATCTCGACGCCTCCATGAAGCGCATGATCGCCCAGATGAAGATCGTCGCCATCATTCCCGGTCCGAGCGTGACCGCCGATTACCTGACGCGCGTCGAGTGATCGGCCAGCCATCGTCGTCACCTCACGATAGGCTTTGGCGGAGGCGGTCGAGCAGCGTTGCCTGATCGGCCCTCGCCTTTAACGCCTGATCCATCGTCACCTCGACGAACCGCGCCGGCGTATGCGGCTGCAACTGACCGATAAGGTCCATGTCCGCCGAAATCACCGTGCCGACCATGAAATAGCCGCCGCCGGAGACCGCGTCGCGATGAAGGATGATCGGCTCCGTCCCGCCCGGCACCTGAATCGAACCGTAGGGGTAGCAGCTGTCAACGATATTCGACGGATCGGATCCGGCGCCGAAGGGCTGCTTGCGGTCCAGGAATTCGAGCCTGCGCCCACCACGGAAGCGGTAGCCCATGCGGTCGGCCTCAGGTGCCACTTTCCATTCGTCGGCGAAAAAGCTTGCCTTGGCGGCATCCGTCAACCGGTCCCAGTAGAGCCCCGGCAGTACGCGCAGCTCTGCCGGCGTTTCGGGCCTGCGCCGCAGCTCCTCGGCGACGCTTTTTCCGTCTTCGGCAAGGTCGGCCTTTCCGACAGGCAGTTCGTCACCGGCCGCCAGTGCCCTGCCTTTGTAGCCGCCGAGTGCGCCGATCGGATAGGTGGACCGACTGCCGAGCGCTTCAGGCACGTCGATACCGCCCGCGACCGCAATCAGGATGCGTGCGCCCGATTTCAGGAAATCGAAGCTCAGCACCTGGCCAGCCTTGACCTTGAAAGCCGTCCAGCCCGGCTGCGCCACGCCGTCGACCTTGGCCGGCATGTCGGCACCGGTGACGGCTACGAGCCTGTCCTCGGTAAATTCGAGCTTCGGCCCCATGAAGACCGCCTCGAGACCCGCGGCCCCTTCGCCGTTGCCGACGAGCAGATTGGCGGCGCGCATGGCGTAGCGGTCCATGGCACCGCCGATCGGGATGCCGAGGTGGAAATAGCCGGGACGGCCGAGATCCTGGACGCTCGTCGATAATCCGGGGTGCAGCACCTTAATGGTCATTGAGAATGCCCTCCAGCGCGGCGTTGTAACCGTCGATGTCCTTGCTGAATTCGCGCAGATCGAACCGGACCTCGCGGATCGGCGGGCTGAAGAGCCTCTTGTCGACCTCTTCGACCGCCGTGTCGTAACCGTCGCGATCGACCGGCTTGAACTTGACGATATCGCCGGGGCGGAAGAACACCATGAAATCGCGCAGGTAACTCGTTTGCTGCGTCGGGTCGAAGATCGGCATCGGCGTCACGCCGAACATCTGGTAGCCGCCCGCGCCACGCACCGAATAGATGCAGCCGAAGCAGCCGCCATGGCCGACCGTCAGTTTGGGCGTATCGGTGCGCGGCCTCAGATATTTCGGCACTTCGATCTGTCGCTGTCGCTCGACCATCTGGTACATGAAGGGCAGCCCCGCCACGAACCCGACCATCGACACGAACCAGGGGGAACCGGCATGCGCGGCGACGAAATCGTCAACACCGCCGTAGCCGTTGATCCGCGCGGCATAGTCGAGATCCGTTCCACCGGGCTCCTGATGCCGCTCGCGAAAGCGCATCAGCGTCTCATTCGTCCACGGATCATTGTAGAAGACGGGGATCTCGATGATGCGGGTCTTCAGGACCGGCTCGGATTTTTCCGCCACGCTCTCGATCGCCTTGACCTCCCGCAGGATGTCGTCCGGCTTGATGAGATCGGGATTGAACCTCACCTGGAACGAGGCATTGGCCGGGCAGATCTCGGTGACGCCCTTGATCTGGCTTTCCCGGACCGCTGTCGCCATGGACAGGCTCTTGAAGAAGGCCTCAAGCGACATCTCGTTGCTGCACTCGACGAAGAGGTGTTCGTCACCTCCGAACGTATATCGCGCAGGCATCAGGCAACCTCCTGGGTCCGGCCGGCCAGAGCGGGAAAATCGTGCTCCAACCATTGTTCGAGAAAGCGAGTGTGGAAGGCACCCTTGGCGACGCTTGCGTCACGGGCAAGTGTCAAGTGCAGCGGCACCGTCGTCGGCACGCCTTCGATCGCAAGTGCCGCGAGCGCCGTGGCGAGCTTTTCGAGGCAGGTCTCGCGTGTCTCCGCGTGCACGATCAGCTTGCCGAGCAGGGAATCATAAAAGGGCGGGATCGTGTAGCCCTCGTAGAGCATCGTATCGAAACGGATGCCTTCGCCTTCCGGGACGGACAGCGACGTGATCGTGCCCGGCGATGGCTGGAAGGCATTGAACGGGTCCTCGGCATTGATGCGGCACTCGATCGCGTGGCCGCTGGCCACGATGTCTCGCTGAGTGACCGAAAGAGCTGCACCACCCGCGACCTTGAACATCTCCTGCACCAGGTCGAGCCCCGTTATCATCTCGGTCACGGGATGCTCAACCTGGATGCGGGTGTTGACCTCGATGAAATAAAAGGCGCCCGTTTCGTCGTCGTAAAGATATTCGACGGTGCCGGCGCCGCGATAGCCGACCTCGCGTGCAAGCGCCACGGCGCTCATGCAAAGCCGCTCGCGCATGTCAGCAGGCAGCAGGAAGGCGGGCGCCTCTTCCCACACCTTCTGGCGCCGCCGCTGCAGCGAGCATTCGCGTTCGAAGAAATGCACGAAATTCTGCCCGTCGCCGAAAATCTGCACCTCGACGTGCCGGGCGCGGCCGATGACTTTTTCCATATAAAGCCCGCCGTCGCCGAAGGCGGCCAGCGCCTCGGCCGAAGCCAGCGGAAACTGCTGTTCCAGCTCGGCGATGCCATCGACGATCCGGATGCCACGTCCGCCGCCGCCAGCCGCTGCCTTGATCATGACAGGAAAACCAATCTCGGCTGCAAGCAAACGCGCCTCGTCGAGCCCGGCGACCCGACCGTTGCTGCCGGGCACCGTCGGCACGCCCGCGCGTCTTGCCACCTGCCGCGCCGCCACCTTATCGCCGAGCGTGCGGATCGCATCGCCGGAGGGGCCGATGAAGATCATGCCGGCATCGCGCACAGCATCGGCGAAGTCGCCGTTTTCGGACAGAAAGCCGTAGCCTGGATGCACGGCATCGACGCCGGCCGCCTTTGCGGCGGCAATCACCGCCTCGATGTTCAAATAGGATTTCTTCGGTGCAGGCGGGCCGATGTTTACCGCCTCATCGGCCAGCTGCACCGCCAGCATGTCCGCGTCTGCTGCGCTGTGCACCTGCACGGTCCGGATGCCGAGCGCCTTCGCCGCCTCGATGACGCGAACGGCAATCTCCCCGCGATTGGCGACGAGCACCGAGCCGATCGTCATGCCTCGACCTCCGCGATGACCTGCCCAGCCATGACAGGCTCCTCATTGTCGACGAGGAAGGTAATCGCCTTGCCGTTAACACCGGCCGGAACTTCCTGGAATGTCTTCATGACCTCGATGACGCCGATCGTCTCGGCCTCGGCGACATCGTCGCCATCCGCTTTGAAAGGTGGCGCATCCGGAGCGGAAGCCCGGTAGAAGGTGCCCGGCAGGGGTGAACGGATTTCAATCTTGCTCATGGTCGGTCTCCGCAAAGTCTAATGGCCAAGGATCTGCGACACCGGCGCGATCCGGATTCCGGCACCGACCAGCAGCTCGCGCACGCTGAGAACGATATCGAGCGCGCCGAGCGTATCGGAATGAAAGCAGATGGATTCAAATTCGATGTCGATGTCGTTGCCCGTGACCGTGCGGACCTTGCCCTCCTGGCAGGCGCGCAACACTTTCTGCGCCAGCACCATCGGATCGGGACGGCCGGCATCGCGGGTAAAGACGATCGAGCCGCTGTCGTCGTAGTCACGATCTGCATAAAACTCGCGCACGACAGGCTGTCCGGCATCAAGCGCTGCCCTGTGCGTCGCCGAACCGCCCATACAGAAGACAAAAGCGTTGGGCGAGACGGTGCGCATATACTGGACGAAGATCTGCGCCAAATCCGGATTGACCGCCATCTCCATGTAGAGCGCTCCATGCGGCTTGATATGCTGCACCGACACGCTGTGGCGGCGGGCGAACTCACGCAGAGCCCCCACCTGATAGATGATGTCGTTGACCAGCTCCTTGCTGCTGGAGACAATCTTGCGGCGGCCGAAGCCCTGCAGGTCGTTATAGCCGGGATGCGCGCCAACCCCGACGCCATGGGCGGCGGCAAGTGCCACAGTCTCGTCGATGAGGTTCGGATCGCCGGCATGGAAGCCGGTGGCGATATTAGCCGAGCTGATGTGGGAGATCAGCAGCGAATCCTGCGTATCGCCGATCCGCCAGCGGCCGAAGGCCTCTCCCATATCGCAGTTGATGTCGACGATGTTCTTCAAACTGTCTTTCCGCCGTTGTCATCTGACAAAACGCTACGCGACAAAACGGGATTTGAAAAATTCAATTTTCACGTCATCATTATCGAGAAATCAGATACCTACGCCCAAATCACAGGCAAAAAATACATGTTATATTCCAATAACTTGATTCCATTTCGCCTCGAATGCGCGAGGGGCGCGCATAAAGCAAATGCAGCCAATCGAATTTATTGACGCCGATTTCAGATAATTAGATGGGAGATGCAGACCATGAGCCTCAGCTTCCGGCAGCTCCGCTATTTCGTCGCAACCGCCGAGCAGGGACAGATCTCCTATGCGGCGACGCAGCTCTCGATCTCGCAGTCGGCAGTGACCACCGCAATCAAGGAGCTGGAAAAATCGATCGGCGTTTCTCTTTTCATCCGCATGCCGCAGGGCATGGAGCTGACCGCCGCCGGCCGGCAGTTTCTTTCCTATGCCTACGAGATCCTTGCCAAGGTCGATGAGGCAACGCATCTGAACTATGTCAGCAGCGATATCGAAGGAGATCTGACGGTCGCGGCGACCTACACCGTTATCGGCTATTTCCTGCCACTTCACATCGAGCGCATGCGCCGGCTCTACCCCAAGCTCCGCATCCAGCTCTACGAGGTGAACCGCGAGTCGATCGAGGAAGGCCTGCTTGCCAACCGTTACGACATTTCGGTGCTGCTGACCTCGAATATCCTGAATAGCGCGCTCACCACGGAGACGCTTTTGCGTTCCGTCCGCAGGCTTTGGGTGCCGGCGCAGCATCCGCTGCTGAAGCGCGTGGGCGTCGGTTTGCGGGATATCGCCGAGGAGCCCTACATCATGTTGACCGTGGACGAGGCGGCCTATTCATCGCTGAAGTACTGGAGCACGACGCCCTATCAGCCGCAGGTGATGCTGCGCACCTCGTCGATTGAGGCGGTGCGCTCGATGGTCGCCAACAGCCTCGGCGTCGCGATCCTGTCTGATATGGTTCACCGCCCCTGGTCGCTGGAGGGCCGGCGGATCGAGACCGTCAATATCAAGGATCCTGTGCCGCCGATGGATGTTGGTCTCGCCTGGCGCGCCAACATCGAGTTCACACCGGCCATGCATGCCTTTCGCCGGTATTTTCAGCAGGCTTTCGGTCTGCCGGGCACCAATGCATGAATTTTGCCTTTTGAAGCAACCGCTGGTGCGCCTGAGTATCCGGTATCTCGAACCGCAGACCCGTCTCACCCCACGTCGCCGAGTTCCTCGTGGATGCTCGCGACAATCTCGGCGCGCTGCTGCGCCGACTTGCCGGCCTGCGCGGCATAGGTCAGCGCCAACAGCCGGATCGCGCTCGATATGGCGGTGTGCGATGGCCCGAGAGCGAAGCTCGCCACATGGCAGGGCAGCACAACCCTGGAGTAGCGCTGGGCCTCCAGCATCGAGGTCCGATCGGTGATGGTAATGACGTTGAGCCGGCTGGTCTGAGCATAGCTCAATATCGGCTTCAGCACCGACTGGTGCGGCGGTAGCGTGATCAGCAGCAGCACGTCCTTCGGCCCGGTCATCGCCAGATCTTCCGCCCACGAGCCTTGGTTGATGCCGAGGATCATGACGCTGTGGCGGAGCCGCGAGAGCAGCAGCCGCGCATAGCGGGCGAAACCTTCCTCCGGCCCAAGACCCAGCACCCAGACGCGCGGCGCCGCGGCGATCAGCTCGGCCGCCTCGCGCACCTTGTCAGAGCGCAATTCCTCGAAGGTCTTGGTGAGGTTTCTCAGTTCCAGTTCCAGATGCGCGCCGATGGTACGCCCCATCGCCACCTGTTCGGAATTGGTGACGGAATATTCGTAGGGCTCGGTGCGGTTCCGTTCCTCGCGCGCCTGCAGCTTCACCTCATTGAAATCGGCATAACCGAGATGCTGGAAGAAGCGCGCGGCAGTGGCCTTCGACACGCCGGCCATCTCAGCGATCTCGGTTGCCGAATGGGTGAGGATGTCGTCCTGCCGGTCGAGGATCAACTGGGCGAGCTTCTGCTCGCCGCTTGTCAGCCGCGAATAGCGTTCCTGAATGCGCAAGACCAGACGTGTAGCCATATGACCATTCGATTCCTTCGGCTCCCATAAAAAAGACTAGCATGCCTCTTGCAATAGTGAAACTGATGTTTCATCATCATGAAACAATGAAACAACGGGCCGCCGCATGTCGCAATCCCGCATCACGCGTCAACGCATATGGGAACGTCTCAAGGGTGTGGCGCGGGCCGATACGCGGTTTCACATGAACTTCGCCGATTTCATCCCGGATTTCGACGGCGTGGAGGCGGCAACCGACCGGATCGAGGCGCTCGCTGCGTTCCGCGGCTGCAGACTGGCCTTCGTGACGCCCGACAATTCCACGACCGAGCTGCGCCGCCGGCTGATTGCGGCGCGTGTACCGATGGTGACGGCAACCTACAACATCCAGCGCGGCTTTCTCTACCTCGCGCCGGACGCCGTGCCGGAAGGCGCCGAGCCTTATGCGGCCTGGCTCGACGGTATCGAACATTTCGCCAAGCCGGTGACGCTGGAGGACATCGCGGCACTCGGTCGCTTCGACTTCATGGCGACGGGCGCCTCCGCCGTGTCGGTGGATGGCGTGCGCTTCGGCAAGGGTCACGGCTTCTTCGATCTCGAATGGGGCATGTTCACCGACCTCGGGCTCGCGCGCGACACGACGCCGGTCGCGGCCATCGTGCATGACGTGCAGGTGGTCGAGGATCACCTGCAGATGAACGAGACCGACATCCCCGTCGACCTCATTGCCACGCCCACGCGGCTCATCCGCGTCGAGCGCCCGGGCCGCCGTCCGCGCGGCGTGAAATGGGAGCTCCTGACCACGCAGGAGATTCAGCAGATACCGCCCCTCAGCGAGCTTGCCCGTATCCGGGGCGTCGCATGACCGTCCTCCAACACCAATAAAAAGGGAACAGATCGCATGAACCTCACCATCGACAGGCGCCGCTTCCTGGCGCTCATGGGCGCCGCAGCAGCCTATCCGGCCATGAACCGGATCGCGAGCGCCGCCTCGCCTTTCACCTTCCAGGCCTCCTGGATCAACGATGCCGAATTCGCCGGCTATTTCACCGCCGCCAACAAGGGGTATTATAAGGACGAGGGGCTGGACCTCGCCTATCTTTCCGGCGGTCCGGACGTGATCCCGGAAAGCACCATCATCGCCGGCAAGGCCGACCTGACGCTGACGACGCCCGACACGACGATCAAGGCGATCGTCGAGCAGGGCGCGCCCTTCAAGATCATCGGCGCCCAATACCAGAAGAACCCGATCGGCATCGTCTCGCTCGCCAAGAATCCGATCAAGGAGCCGAAGGACCTGATCGGCAAGACGCTCGCCGTGCCGCCGGTCAATGTCATCTCCGTCGAGGCGATGCTGAAGATTTCCGGCGTCGACAAGTCGAAGGTCAACATCGTCCCCTATGCCTATGACCCGACCCCGCTGATCAAGGGCGAGATCGACGCGTCGCTCGATTTCACCACCAACGTGCCCTTTACCATCAAGCAGGCGGGCGAGGACGCGACGTCCTTCCTGCTCTACGACTTCGGCTTCACCATCTTCAACGATACGATCGTGGTGACGGAAGAGGCGCTGAAGACCAAGCGCAAGGAAATCGTCGCCTTCCTCAAGGCCTCGAAAAAGGGCTGGGAAGAAAACCTGAGGGACCCGGCCGCCTACCCGCCGACCTTCGCCGAGACCTGGTTCAAGGGCACTGGCCGCTCGATCGAGAACGAGGTCTATTTCAACACTGCACAGAAGCCGCTGATCGAGGCCACTACCGGCATCTTCTCGATGACCGACGAGGCCATCGACGCCAACATCAAGGCGCTGGCCGAGGTCGGCATCGCCGCCAAGCGCGAACACTTCGACACATCGGTGCTTGCGGAGATCGCATGACCGAAGCCTCCGGCATCCGGTTCGATGACGTGTCGCGCTCCTTTGCGGGGCGCGGCGCGAGCGTCCAAGCGCTCGACCACGTCTCGCTGGATTGCCCGGCGGGATCGTTCACGGCGGTGATCGGGCCATCGGGCTGCGGCAAGTCGACCATGCTCCGGATCGCTCTCGGCCTCGATGCGCCGGATGGCGGAACGGTTTCCGTCGCGGGGCTCACCTCGTCACAGGCGGCGCGCGCGGGCATCACCGGGGTCGCCTTCCAGGATGCGGCGCTGATGCCTTGGCGGACAGTCGAAGACAATATCGCACTGCCGCTCGACGTGCTCGGCATTGCCCGCCGCGACAAGGCCGACAAGATCGCCGGGCTGATCCGGTTGGTGGGGCTTGCCGGTTTCGAAAAAGCGCTGCCCGGCGAACTTTCGGGTGGCATGCGTCAGCGCGTCGCCATCGCCCGGTCGCTGGTGACCGATCCCAGGGTCCTGTTTCTCGACGAGCCCTTCGGAGCGCTCGACCAGATCCTTCGCCGGCAGATGAACGTCGAGTTGCAACGGATCTGGGTGGAAAGCGGAGCGACAACGCTGCTCGTTACGCATGGTATCGATGAGGCCGTGTTCCTCGCCGACCGGGTGGTGGTAATGCAGAGCCGGCCGGGTCGGATCGGCCGGATCATCGATATCCCGCTCCAACGCCCGCGCAGGCCAGATATCTTCGCCAGCGCTGAATTCCATCGCCTCGAGGACGAGATCGCCGGAGCGCTCGATGGCCATTGAGGCGACCAAAAGCCACTTCGCAACTGCGCGCAACTGGCTGATCTTGCTCGTCGCGTGGGAACTGCTCGGGCGCTTCCAGCTTGTGGCGGGCGGTGCATTGCCGGCCCCGACCAACGTGCTCATGCGGCTGTGGACCGACCGCACCGATTATCCGCCGCATATCTGGGCGACGCTCGAAGGCGCGGGACTGGGCTTCATTGTCGGCAATGCGCTCGCCATTGTCGCCGGCGCGGTCTTTGCGCTGTTTCCAGCCGCCGCCCGGCTGGGTCGCGGTGTCAACATCGCGCTGTTCGCGCTGCCGCCGATCGCGATTTCGCCGCTGCTCGTGCTGACCTTTTCCGGCATGACGCCGCGCGTCGTACTCGCAGCGATCGGTTGCTATTTCGTCACCATGACGGCGACCGTCACCGGCATCACCCAAGCCGACAACCGCGTGGTCGATGTGGTGCGCGCCTATGGCGGAGGCCGCTGGAAGATCCTCGCACTCGCACAGGCCAGGTCGGCCCTGCCTTCTATCTTATCAGGATTGCGCATCGCAGCCCCCAATGCCGTGCTCGGCTCGATCCTCGCGGAATTCGGTGGAGGCGGGCGGTTCGGGCTGGGAGTCTACCTGCTCGGCTCGCTCGGCCGGGCGGAACCTGACAGGCTCTGGGGCATCGGGCTTGCCGCGACGCTGATTGCGGGGCTTGCCTATGCCGTCTTCTCGCTGATCGCCTTGCATTTCACCGGCGCGACGAAGGCGGTGACTGTGCCCGCGACGCCGCCCGGCATGGCGCGGCGGAACTGGCCGTTCTGGCTCAGTGCCGCTTTGGGGATCGGCTCGATGCTGCTTCCCGTCGCGCTCTGGTGGCTGCTGCTGGTGTTAATGGGCACGCCCACGATGATCGCCAAGACGCCGGCCGGCCTTTTCGAATACCTCTTCCTGCTGCCGGGCTCCGGCGCGTCGCAGATGCGGCTGCTCTTGGCGCTCGCCGAAACCCTGCCGATGACGCTGGTCGGCATGGCGTTCGGCATCGCGTTTGCCTTTGCGCTCGCCATCACCTCCGTCGTTCGGCCGGGGATTGTTCGGACCTTCCTGCCGGTGGCGCTGGTCACGCAGACGATGCCACTCGTGGCGCTGACACCATTGCTCGTGCTGCTTCTCGGCCGGGGACCGTCAGTGATCCTCTGGATCACGATTTCGGTGACGTTCTTCCCGGCTTTCGTGACAATGGCGCAGGGGCTCTCGCTTGTGCCCCGCGCCGCGCTCGACGTGCCGCGCGCCTATGGCGCGAGCCCCTTCACGCAGCTGAAACTGGTGTCGGTGCCAGCCTCGCTGCCCTATCTCTTTGCCGCCACGCGACTCGCCGTGCCGCGCGCGCTGCTCGGCGTCATGATCGCCGAATGGCTGGCGACAGGCACCGGTCTCGGCAACCTGCTCAACCAGTCGCGCGGCTATCTCGACTACGGCATGATCTGGACGGTGGCGGTGGTCTCGGTCCTCATCTCCGTCCTCTTCTATCAAATCGTCGTCTTCATCGAACGGCAGGTGCTTGCCCGGCGCGGCATGCGGACCGCCGAATAGACCAAGGAGAGCCTTCACATGGATATCGTCGATCACAAAGCCTCGGTGCGAGAGCGGGTCTGGAGCGAGCTGCGCAAGGTGGCGGTCCCCGACAGCCGCTTTCATTACGATTTCGGCGAGTTCATTGCGGATTTCGAGGGTGGAGAGGCAGCCGTCGCCCGGCTCACGGACCACAAGTTCTACAAGAATGCCAGGCTGATGTTCATCACGCCGGACAACTGCCTCGACCGGTTGCGGCATCAGGCGCTCATCGACGGCAAGACGGTTCTGATGACCACCTATTCGATCAAACGCGGCTTCTGGCTGCTCAATCCGGCCTGGATCTCGCCCGACCTCTACCTCTATGCCTCGACGTTGGACGGCATGGAGCGCGTCGGCCAGCCCGTCATGCTGAAGGATATCGCGAAGATGGTGCCGGTCGATTACATGGTCACCGGCACTGGCGCGATCAACCATGAGGGCGTGCGCTTCGGCAAGGGGCACGGCTTCTTCGACGCGGAATGGGGCATGCTCTATCAGCTCGGCCGCATCTCAACGGATACGCCGTCGGCAGCCGTCGTGCATGATTGCCAGGTGCTTGACGAATGCCTGACGCCAGATGTCTACGACACCGTCGCCGATGTAATATTCACGCCGACCCGCACGATCGAGGTCCGGAATCCTCACAAGCCGACCTGCGGCATCCTCTGGGACCGGCTCGACCCGCATATGTACGAGACGATCCCGCCGCTGCAGGAACTCAAAGCGATGGGCCTATGACAGACGAGGATGATCCACTGACGCGCCACCTTGTCCCCGGAATCATTGATATGGACAGGCAGAACCGCGCAGGCAATTCTTCGCTCCGCACTTGTACGTGTTGGCAGTAGCAAAGGTAAAACGTCTTGATCTGAATCGAATTGCCGACCACGTTTTGCAATCAGGAAAAGCTGGATCTAGAATTCGCTCCCTGCAGCCGCGAACGGGAGCGAGTGACACTCAGACATATCACCACTCGCGGCCACGGCGCGGAAAACGTTTGGCTGCGAAGGAGAATATGAGCCCATCCGGCACCTTGAAATATGGAAACCTTCGAAGCAAGCTGGTTCCATGAGCGCTCATAGCCGTTTTGCCCCTCCGAATCCTGCCCCAAACGCTGTCCGACGTCGCAGCCTTCTTCGGCGACTGGGAGACGGAGGGTTAAGGCGCCTCATGACGATCGTCGCGCCGGCAGGATATGGGAAGACGTGTCTTGCAGCGCAGTGGCATGACAACCTGCTTGCATCCGGTCAACAGGTCGTCTGGGTCGGGCTCGATGCGGAACACCGCAACCAGAGCCAGTTCATCCTCGTTCTCCTAGAGGCGTTCGACCGGCTGATGCCCGGAGATAGAATGGCACGCGATACAGCAAGCCTGTCCTCGGCCGCCCTACTCGGTATCCTGGCAACACGGCTTCGTCGTTTCCCTGCCCCGCTCATCCTCTTTCTCGACGACTATCACTTTGCCCAGACGGATGCGACAGAATCGGTCATTGCACGACTGGTGGCTGACAGCACGCTCGAACATTTGAAATTCGTGCTGATCTCCCGAAGCGCTCCGCGTTTTCCGATCTCGTCCTTGCGGCTCAATAACGACCTGAAACAGGTCGGCGTCAGCGAGCTGGCGTTTTCGGACGTGGAAGCGGAGGAATTCTTCGCCGGCAACGGCATCGGGCTGACTGCCGACCAGATTGGCAGCCTCAACAGGCGCACCGAGGGCTGGGCGGTGGCGCTGCAGATGGTGCGCGTGCTGGTGTCCGACAATATCGAGGCGGATGCGATCCTTTCCTATTTTGACGCCGGAACGGCGGAAATGGGCAGCTATCTTTCCGAACAGGTCTTCGCCAATCTGCCGGCACGCACAAGGCGCTTCCTGATCGAGACGGCGGCCTTGCCGGCACTCAATCGCGAACTGGTCTCAGCCATCAGCGACGAGGCGGACGTTTCGGCGACCTTTCAGGATCTCGCCAGGCTTGCCCTGCCGATCGCCGTCCTGGGCGGCCAGGGCGGCTGGATCCGCTATCATCCGGTTTTCAGTTCGTTCCTCAAGGAAGAGGCCGAGCGTCAATATGTCGATACGCGGGTCACGCTACAGAGGGCTGCCCGCTGGTTCGAACAGCAGGGTGATTGCGACAGTGCCGTGCGACACGCGCTGTTGAGCGGCGAGGCCAATCTTGCTGCGCGCATTGTCGAAGCCGCGGGGGGCTGGCGGAGGGTCTACGCCACGACCCGGGGCGGCACCACCATGTTTCAGGCGATCATCGACAAGGCCGCCGAGATCGATCTCAGCCGTTTCCCGCTGACGACGCTCGGTCTTTCGGTCGTCAGCGCAAAGGCAGGGCAGCTCAACGCAGCCAATCACTACCTGGCGATCGCCGAACACGGCATAGCGCAGAGCAGTGAGGCGCTGGCTGCCGATTTGAGGGTCGTGCGCATACTGCTCTCGCTTTACACCGATCGTTCGGCCAGCAACGCGGATCTCTCGGCGCTGGAGGACGACCTGATGAAGCGCGAGGGAATGGAACTGATCCACAGAGCCCTCGCGCTCAACATGCTCTGCTACAATTGCCTGATCCGCGGTGACCTGGAACGGGCGCTGCATTACGGGCACCTCGCCATTCACGCCTTCCGCGACGGCAATGCCGATTTCGGCGCCATGCATCTTTATACCCATGTCGGCCAGGCTGCCTATTTCAGCGGAGACTGTGCCAAGGCGGCCGAGGCCTATAACCGATTGATCGCCGAAGCACAGCGTAATATCGGCATCGGAAGCGATCTCGATGCCGTGGGCCAGGTGCTGAAGGCGGAGTTGCTGTCGATGAACGGCCACGAGGATACGGCTGAGGCGATGCTCGACTGGGCGCTGCCGCATCTCGAACGCCACGATACCTGGTTCGATTTGCTGGCCGCAGGCTTCCTGGCACAGCAGCGCGTCCTGCTTCTCAAGGGTGACCAGGTCGCAGCCCACGCCGCGATCGACCGGGTTCATGCCGCCGCTGGCCGCCGTGGCTTCGACCGTCTGACCTGGCTGGTCGAAGGGGAGCGTGTCAGGCTCCTGCTCGCCTTCGGCGATATAGAGCAGGCGATGCGATATGCCGAAACCAAGGGCATGGGGCGCAAATCGGTGGGTTTGGACAGGGCGAACGACCTTGCCATCCATCCGCGCGGCACAGTCCCGGCTCTGCTCTGGACACGCATCCACCTTGCGCTCGGCGATTTCGTCAGTGCCCGCGGGTGCCTCTCGCAACTGATCGTCCGGCAGGTCCGCAAGCCGAACGTACCGCGCGCGATCGAACTATCGCTGCTGGATGTGGGCCTCATGGTAGCCGAAGGCCGGCAGGACGAAGCTGCCGCCCGGCTCGGCGACCTCGTCCTTGGTGTCTCGCTCGGCGACTACCGAGCGATCTTGTGCGTCGAGGGTGACGGCTTTGTCGACACACTTCGCGCGCTGGCTTCTGACGTGTCAACGCCTGACATCGTCGGACGGCGGCTAGCACAATCCCTCGGCGAGGAGTGGCCGAGCCGCATCGGTTTCAGCCGCAAGAATGCAGCCGAGATCCAGACAGCCAGCGGGCTTACCGATCGGGAACGGAGTGTGATGGAACTGCTGAGCACTGGCCTCAGCAACAAAGAGATCGGCCGCAGGCTCGACATGAGCGACAACACGGTGAAGTTCCATCTGCGCAACATCTACGCCAAGCTCAACGTCTGCACACGCCTCGCGGCAGTCAACGTCGCGCGGGATCGGGGCGTTCTGGCCGGGCGCTGACCCACCCGAATGGGTGGGACAATTCGGGCTCGTCCTATCCATCTGACCGGCTATCCAACCTCGAGCAATGACGCTTACTCTGTGCCTGCCAATCTATGCAGCGATACGTGAGTAAGATGACTTCTGTTACAGATTCCATCGATCCCGTCACCCAGGAAATCGTCGAGGGCAAGCTCGCAGCAACGGTGGACGAAATGGGCATCGTCATGGCCCGCACCAGCATGAGCCCAGTCATCTACGAGGTGCTGGATTTCGCCTGCGGCTTACTCAGCGCGGAGGGCGAACTGGTCGCGCAAATGAACGGCATCACACTGTTTACCGGCACGTTTGGCGCCCAGGTCAAGGCATTGATCTCCCGCTTCGAGGGGGATATGGCCGACGGCGACGTGCTGCTGACCAACGATCCTTATGCCGGCGGCACGCATGCCTGTGACTTTGCCGTGGTCAAACCCATCTTTGTCGCTAACGAGATCGTCGCCTACGCGATCAACGTCGCGCATTATCTCGATGTCGGCGGCTCTGTTCCGGGCAGCCTTGCACCAAATGCGACCTCGGTCTTCCAGGAGGGCCTGCGCCTGCCAGGCGTCAAGATCGTTCGTGGGGACGTCTTCTCCTCGGAGCTGATCCATATCATCAGCGAGAACGTCCGGCTCCCGGAAATCGCCATTGGTGACTTGACCGCACAGATCGCCACGGTGCGGGTTGCGGCGCGGCGAATGTCGGAACTTACCGGCAAATATGGTAGCGCCACTGTCAAGGCGGCTTTCGCAAACCTGATCGCCGCCAGCGAGAAACAAAGCCGCACAGCGATCGCCTCCCTGCCCGATGGTACCTACCATGCGACCGATGTCATCGACGGCGACGGCGTCAGTGACGGCCCGATCGAGGTGAAGGTCGCGGTCACGATCAAGGGCGACAGTATCACTGCGGACTTCACCGGTTGCCCACCGGCCGTGGCAGGGCCGATCAACTGCGCGAGGGGCGCGCTGGAATCGGCGTGCCGCACCATCATCAAGGCACTTGTCGGTCCGCAGGCGCCATCAAACGAAGGCTGGTTCCGCCCGCTGAAGGTCGTCGCACCCGCTGGCACCATCTTCACCGCAGAAAAGCCCTCACCCACCGGCTGGTATTACGAGGGTTCGGTCCACGCGTCGGAATTGGTCTGGAAGGCACTGGCGCCGCTGATGCCCTCCCGTTTTTCGGCCGGCTCCTATTCCAGCCTCTGCGTCGTCTATGTCTCCGGCAAGGATGCCCGCGGCCAGCCCTTCATCCATATCGAGCCCCAGCACGGCGGCTGGGGCGCGAGCGAGGATCGTGATGGGGCCAACGCGGTGATCGCGCTGACGGACGGCGATACCTACAATTATTCGGTCGAGGTGATCGAGGCCCGCTATCCGCTGCTCGTCAAGCGTTACGGTTTCAACACCCAGGCGGGCAGCGGGGCGGGAAGGAGACGCGGTGGCTTTGGCATCGTGCGCGAATACGAGATCCTGTCGCAGGACGCTTCGGCCTATTGCAGCCTCGGCCGTACGAAGACCCTGCCCTGGGGCATGAACGGCGGCATGCCGGGTTCGGCGAACGTGCTGCAGGTGGCGTCCGCCAAGGCAGCGGATTGCCGGGATTACGGCCGCGCGGCCCATATCGATCTTTCGAAGGGCGACGTCCTTCGCATCGTGACCGGCGGCGGCGGCGGCTGGGGTGATCCGCGCGAGCGCGAACCTGACCTGATCGAGCAGGACCTCGACAACGGTTTCGTCACGGAACAAGCGGCCGCTGAGGCTTATGGATATCGCAGGAGGACAGCGGGATGATCAGGCTGGCGACCGATGTCGGGGGAACCTTCACTGACCTCGTCGGCTATGACGAGCGAACAGGCGAACTATTTACCGCAAAGAGCCTGACGACTGTCGACGATCAGTCACTCGGCGTTCTCGCAGCGATCACAATGTCGGAGCAGCGGGATGGGCTGCGGGCACGCGACGTGACGTTCTTTGCTCACGGCGGCACAACGGTCATCAACGCCATCACCGAGCGCAAAGGTGTACGCACCGCGCTGGTCACGACAGCAGGTTTTCGCGACGTCCTGGAAATCGGACGCGGCAATCGCCCTGACCTCTATAACCTGCAGTTCCACAGTCCGGAGCCTTTCGTCCCGCGCCATTTGCGCTTTGAGGTGCGAGAGCGCATCGCCTCAAGTGGCAACGTCCTCACACCTGTCGAACTGGACGATCTGCGGCCGATTATCCAGAGCTGCCGCGAGCAGCAGGTGGAGGCGATCGCAGTGCTGTTTTTGCACAGCTACGCCAATCCCGAGCACGAGATCTTGTGTGCCGATATCCTAGCTGATGCGCTTCCGGAATTGACGGTTTGCGCCAGTCATGAGGTTTCGCGGCAATGGCGCGAATACGAACGATCGAACACTGTCGTGCTCAACGCCTATGTGCAGCCGATCATCCGGCACTATTTTGCGCGGCTCGAAGCAGCGCTGACCGATCGCGATCTGACCTGCCCCTATTACGCCATGCAGTCCAACGGCGGCATCTCCACCTTTGACCAAGCCACTCGTAGCCCACTCACCCTGGTGGAATCCGGGCCGGCCGGTGGGATTGCGGGTGCCGCACGCATCGGCGCCGCAATCGGCGAGAGGGAAGTCCTTTCGCTCGACGTCGGCGGAACGACGGCGAAATGCTCGCTGATCCATGACAGCAGACCGACGCTCAATGCCGAATATCGTCTGGAACATACACGTATCGAGCCGGGACACGCCGTGCAGGTTCCGGTCGTCGATATCGTCGAGATCGGCTCTGGCGGCGGGTCCATCGCCTGGATCGACGAGCGTGGTGCGTTGAGAGTCGGGCCGCACAGCGCCGGCTCCACGCCGGGGCCGGCATGTTATGGACGCGGCGGGACGAAACCGACCCTCTCCGATGCCATCCTGACCATCGGGATCTTCGACCCGGCCAACTTCGCCGGCGGCACCATGGCGCTCGACATAGCCAAGGCGGCACAGGCAATTGCGACCATCGCCAATCCGCTCGGCATGTCAGTGGAGGATGCGGCGATGGCGATCATCGAGATCGCTCATGCCAACATGATCAACGCCTTGAAGCTCGTGACCGTTCAGCGCGGCCACGACCCGCGCGACGCGGCCTTCGTCGTCAGCGGCGGCGCCGGCCCAGCCCTTGCCGCACGGCTCGGCCGCGATCTCAGCGTCAAGGCGACGGTGGTGCCACCGCATCCGGGCATTTTCTCCGCCTGGGGCATGCTCGCCGCAGAGCCGCGCGCCGATTTCCGAGCGACATGGTTTTGCCCTCTCGATGAGGCGGCGGTCTGCGAGCTGAGCCGCCGCTTCTTGCAGATGGAAGAGGAGGCCATCGCTTATTTCGCCAAGGGCCGGGATGCCGCGATCCAGTTCACCTATCGTGTCGAGGCGCGCTATCGCGGCCAGGAGCACGGCGTGTTTGCGCTCTTCTTGCGCGGAGATGATGCGGCCGCTTTCGCCGACCGTTTCCATGCCGCCCACGAGAAGGCCTATTCCTTCCGCCTGCCCGGCTCCCCGATCGAGATCACTACGCTGCACCTCGAAGCCGTGCTGAGCGGGCCGGTGATAGCACTGCCGAAGATGCTGCGAGCCGGACGCAGCCTGGAGGCGGGCCGCACCGGAACGAGAAACGTCTATTTCGGCACCACGCGCGGCTGGCTGAACTGCCCAGTATTCGACCGCAGCCGGCTGCCGGCCGGCGAAAGGTTCGAAGGGCCGGCAATCATCGAGGAGGCGACGGCGACAACGCTGGTACTCGAAGACCAAGTCATCGAAATGACGGAAACCGGCATTCTCGTGATCCGCGAAGGGAGCCCCACGGCGCGCTGACATGGCCATATCGATCGAAATCGACGATGTCATTAAAAGCTACGGGCCGGTCACGGCCGTCGACAGTGTGTCGCTGTCGATCGCCGCTGGCGAGTTCTTTACCTTGCTTGGCTCGTCAGGCTGCGGAAAGAGTACGCTGCTGAAGCTGATCGGCGGTTTCGAGGCGCCAACGTCCGGACGCATCGCCTTCGACGGCAAAGACATGGGCGCAGTTCCGGCAAATCGCCGACCGGTCAATACCGTCTTCCAGGGCCTCGGTCTTTTTCCGCACATGACCGTCGCGCAGAATATCAGCTACGGTCTGAAACTGAAGGGCATGTCGGGCGGTAAGCTCGATGCCAAGGTCAACGAGGCGCTCGAGCTTGTCGAACTTTCCGGCTTTGGCCCGCGTGACGTCAATCTTCTCTCTGGCGGCCAACGGCAGCGTGTGGCGCTTGCCCGAGCATTGGTCATGGAACCCGGTATCTTGCTGCTGGACGAGCCGCTAACCGGGCTCGACGAGCGGCTGCGCCAGCAGATGCGCGATGAATTCGGCCGCCTGCACAAGCGAACCGGCGCGACTTTCGTCCTCGTCACCCACAATCAGGACGAAGCCGTGAGCCTGTCGGACCGCATGGCCGTCATGCACGGCGGGCGGATCGCGCAGGTGGACACGCCGGCTGCCTTCTACCGCACGCCAGCCAATGCATTCGTCGCCCGGTTCGTTGGCATCGATTCCCTGCTGCGGCCGGAGGCGGTCCGCGCAGGCGGCGGTCGGGGCGAAGCGGTAGTGGCGGGGCAGAGCCTCCCGGTACGGATCGCCGGGCCGATCGACCCACAGGTGAGCCTCGTCGCGATCAGGCCGGACCGCCTTTCGCTTGTGCCGGATCCGGCGGGAACCGACGGCAAGCTGGAACTGACGCTGACTGAAACGACCTTCCGCGGGCTGCATCGCGACGTCAGGCTCGCCTTTGCCGATGGACAGTCGGTGCTGGTGGCGCTGGACCCGGATCTCGAACCGCAGCCGCCGGGCACGCGCGTTTCCGTCTATCTCAAGCCGGACGCCGCAGTGCTGATCGCGGCCGGCGGCGCCTAGCCCGCGTCACAGGAGAGACAGAACGACAATCGAAAGACCTAACAAAAAGGGGAATGACGATGACAAAACGATATGACAGGCTTTTATCCTCCAATGCCAGCAACGTGCAGCGCCGCCAGTTCCTGGGGCTTATGGGAGCGGGTGCCGCGGCATTTTCGCTCGGTGGCCTCGGCCTTGCCGGGCGGGCGCAGGCAGCCGACACGGTCGCCTTCTGGGCGACAGCGACGCTCGATATCGGCGACAAGTGGCAAGAATTCGCTTCCCAGGTCGGCGTAAGCCCGGAATTCACCGACAACGGCAACGATGTCGGTCCCGTCGTCGCTCGTCTTGCCGCCGGCAATGCCAACGACCTCTTCGACGTCGGGGGCTTCCAGGGTGGAGCGGAAAAGGAACTGGCGCGCCAGGGGGCAATCATTCCCTGGGACCTTTCGAAAATCCCGAACTACGAGGGTGTCTGGCAATGGGCCAAGGACATCCCCTATCTTAAGCATGACGGCAAACAATACGGCATTCCGACCGTCGTCAATGCCGACTCGATCATCTACCGGCCCGACAAGCTCGGCAAGGTCGACAGCTATGGCGTGATCTTCGATCCCAAGCTGAAGGGTCGCGTCGCGATGGAGGACGCCTGGATCAACAGTGCCGTCTTCACGGCCATGTATCTGAAGGAAAGCGAGAGCAAGCCGATCGCGGATCCCGGCAACCTGACGGAATCCGAACTCGGGATCGTGATGGAATTTCTGATCAAACACAAGAAGGACGGGCAGTTCCGTACCTTCTGGAACGGCTGGGAACAGGGTGTTCAGCTCGTCGCCGACGAGGAAGTCGATGCCATGACAGGCTGGGAGCCAATCGTCTACGAGGGGCGCAAGCGGGGACTGCAGGTCGAATATGCAGCACCCGTCGAAGGCTACGAAGGCTGGGGCAACAATAGCGTACTCCTGAAGGGCGCTGGCGAGCGCGGCGTCTCGGATTCCGCTCATAAATTCGTCGATGGCCTGCTCGGTGGTCTCTATGGCTGCGAACTCGGCAAGGCGCGCGGTTATCTGGTTCCGACGGACAAGAATGTCGAATACGCCAAAGCGCATTCCGACGAATACAAGCCGCAGGATGTTCAAGCGCTCGGCGACCATGTGAAGGCCAAGTTCGCCGGCAAGGTCTACTGGCAGAATTGCCGGCCGGATAATTTCCAGCTCTACGAGGAGTGGTGGCAGAAGCTGCGTAACGCCTGACCGGAGCTGTTCAACCAGACCAGAACGTTCGCGGCGGCTTGATGCCGCGAACAGTCCTCAGCCGAGGTTCAGACATGTTCCGCTCATTCCGCTCTCCTGCCCTGCCGCTGATCTCGCCACCGCTTTTTGCCATCATCGCCTTCGGCCTGGCGCCGCTGGCGGTGGTTGTCACATGGAGCTTTTGGACCTGGGATGCCTCGACCTACTGGATCAAGCCGGATCTAAGCTTTGCCGGCTACGTCGCGATCCTCGATGCAGGGCGCTGGACCGTCATTCTTTCGACGCTCGCGAAAGCATTGGGCACGGCGCTGCTCTGTCTGCTGATCGCCTACCCTTCGGCCTATGCGGTGCATTTCCTCGCCGGCCGCAGACTCGCGGTCATCCTGCTCGCGCTGATGACGATCCCCTTTTTCACGTCCTATCTTATCCGTTCCTTCTCCTGGCGCCTGGTGCTCGGACGCACCGGTGTCGTCAATACCGGGCTCCAAGAGCTTGGGCTGACCACAGCGCCGATCGACTGGCTGCTGTTCAGCAACTTTGCCGTCGTCATCGGCCTCGTCGCCTCCTACCTGCCGTTTGCGACCTTTCCGCTGTTGCTCTCGATGCGCCGGCTCGACACGACCGTGCTGGCCGCCGCCCGTGACCTCGGGGCCGGTTTCTGGAAGACGCTGACGACGATCATGATACCGCTCACCATGCCAGGCATATTCGCCGGCTTTCTGTTCGTATTCGTCATGGTCGCCGGTTCCTCTACGGAAGTGCAGATGCTGGGTGGCGCCGGTGCCACCATTATCTCGGTGATGATCAACGACGTGATGCGCGTTGCGAACTTTCCGCTCGCATTTGCTATCTCCACCGTCATGCTCGCCGCGATCTTCGCGCTCGTCCTGATCGGCAACCGCCTGTTCGGCCTTGCCTCCCTGTTCGAGGATCGCACATGACGGCGCATTCGGAGGGCCGAGCGAACCGTTTCCTGATCTGGGCGCTGACGATTGCCGGGCTCGTCGTCATCTATGCGCCGCCGCTTTACTTGCTGGCAGTCTCGTTCAATCCCGCCTTGCAGCCCGGTCTGCCGAACCTCTCGGACATCACGCTGAAATGGTACGCCGCGCTGCCGCAGGACCGGGCACTTGTGGCCGCGCTGCAGCAATCAGCAATCATAGCCACCCTGACAGCAGTGCTCGCGACGCTGTTGTCTCTTGCCGCAGCGCTCGCCTACTTCGAGCTCCATCGAAACCGCACCGCCTGGTTTCTCACCGTCATCCTGCCGATGTTCGTCCCGGGCGTGATCCAGGGTCTGGCGCTGTCGACCGTCTTCACCCGCATCGGCATCAAGGCGTCCATGCTGACCGTGACGGCCGGCCACCTGCTCTGGGCAATGCCCTTCGCCTTCATCGTGATCCTGACGAGTTTTGCGGCGGTCAAGCCGTCTTACCTGATGGCGGCCGCCGACCTCGGCGCCAGCCGCTGGCGGCAGTTTCGCGACGTCACGTTGCCGTTGATCCGTCCTGGCCTGGTCAGTGCCTTCATCTTCTCGTTTCTGCTCTCGCTCAACGAGTTCACCCGATCTTTCTATCTTGCCGGCCGACAGAACACGCTGCCGGTCGTCCTGTTCGGCAAGATGAACGCCGGGGCCTCGCCAACGATCTATGCGATGTCGGGGGCGATATTCATGCTGTCAGTGGCGCTTGTTTTTCTGATCGCGCTCAAGCTTGCCGCGCGCGGCAAGCCGAATGGATAGCACGCGTTGGCATGCTCCTGCCCGGAACGAACGATTTTGATCGCTGCCGCTGACGACGGGCAGAACCTCTGTGCCACACGGATGGATGATCCTATCGCCCCGAAGCGTCGACTGGCTGGCAAAAGAAGGACGCGTAGCCGGCAAGCAGCCCGATCTTGGCCGCGATAAATGAAACGGGGGCAGGCCACCGCGAAGGATGCGCGGCTTCGTGCTCCAGCACGCTGCACTAATGGGTAGAGGAGCCCGAGGTCGACAACGGGCGGCAACGTCAACCAGGCAGCGCATCTTCTAGCAAATATTCGCGACGCTACGACCTACGGGGATCGCGACAACGGCGGTGGGGCGATTCCAGTAGCCGCAATAAAACTGCATAAAACCAAATACACCGCTGCAGCGGCATGCACTAGGTTTTCTCATCATCGTTGTGAGGAAAGCCTCGTGTCCACGCAAACCATACCGGCGAAGGAAATTCTCGTCTTCCTTCCTCCGGCCTCCGCTCAAGTCGTCGCCACCAAACTCGCGGAATGTGGCTATTCATGCACTGCTGTATCGACGATCCCGGACGTTTTCGACGCTCTGCGTTCGGACAGCTATTCGCTTGCGATTACGACGCGCTCGGAAATCGACCTTTTACGCAACATCCGCTCCATACCCGTTGTCAATCTGGAGATTTTCTTTCACGCCGAGCCATCCAGCGATGGCCCGCTGTTCACGTCAAAACGCTTCGATGGGAAGGCATTCATCCAACGGGTCGAGTGTTTGGTTCGACCGATATCCACAAGGGGTGAACATGCAGCCGTCGAGCCCCTCAACGGCGCGGCGCGGGCTGATAGACCCTCTCGGTGGTGGACCAGGGCCAAAAGTCTGCTGGGTCTGCCGCGCCGGAGCGCGGGAACGACAGATGTACGGACCCGGTAGCGCGCAACCTTCCAACCTGACGGTGTGCCGTTCGGTGCCCCTAACCCTGCTGCAATCGCGGATCGAACAGGACCTGCCGCAATGAATGTTAAGCAATTCCCTTCAAGGGAAAGGCTTCGCAAAAGCGAGCTTTCGCGCATTGCAGCTCCGAAACAGGAACTGTGCCTTTTGGTTGGATGTCTTACGATGTTCTGGTTGATAAGTGCCGCTTCCCTGATCGGTTACATCACCCTGACCCTATTTCTGTCGGTGGCGATCGGCCGTATTGTCCAGAATGTTGCGAGAGTGTTTGCGGAGAGGCTTCCAAGGCGCTCGCAGCTGAGGCGATATATCGTGATGGGCACGTCGGTCGTCTTGTTTTCCTTAATGACAGTCCGCGGATGTTACCTTGCTACTGTAATCGTAGATTTCGTATTTCGGTCCGACCCTTTCGAAATGCGAAGCAGCCTTCCAAATTGACATAGGATACCCGAGCCATATCGAATTGGTGTCCGGCATCCTTTCGTTGGCCTTCTGCGGGTCAGTGGCGCAATGTTTTGCAACATTTTCGAATATAGTTTTGCATGCGACCGCATAGAATAAGAGGAGTGCGTGGCTTATGAGGCCTAGCAATCCAACCCGCTTGCCGAATTATAGACTTGAAGAGATAGTTGATCGACATGGCAACGTCCCACCCGCCGCCAGCAAGAACTGCAGCGCTCGAATTGACAGTCCCTCCGCAAGCCCGAATTCTCATCGTGGAAGACGACAGCGATATTGCAGGCATGCTGGTCGATCTCGTTAAGGGCCATGGTTTTCAGGCCGTCTCGGTGGCGGGCGGAACGGAAATGGATCGAGTTCTTGCCAACCAGAGTTTTGATCTGGTCCTGCTTGACGGAATGCTGCCCGGGGAAGACGGCTTCAGTATTTGCAGACGACTGCGATCTTCCGGAAGAACGCCGATCCTGATGCTTACGGCATTACGGGAAGATATAGACCGCATCCTGGGGCTTGAGCTGGGCGCCGACGACTACGTCACGAAACCGTTCAATTCCCGCGAGTTGGTGGCCCGCATCAAGAATCTTCTTCGAAGGACCTCCGATCACAGGGAGTCAGCAGCAGAGCTCGGCCCGCTGACGTTTTCGGGATGGAAGATTGACCCGCGAAGCCGTCAACTGTTCGATGCGGAAGGCGCCCAAGTCTCCATGACGACGGCGGAGTTCGACCTACTCTGGGCTTTTTGCTGCCATCCGAACAAGGTTCTCACCCGTGAACAGCTTTTGGCGATGACGCATGCTGGATCGGCTGGGCCGATCGAGCGTAGCATCGATGCGCATATCAGTCGTGTCAGACAGAAGATCGAACCCAATCTCAAGGATCCGACCTTTATCAAAACAGTCCGGCTTGGAGGATATCTCTTCGCATCCAAGGTCGAGCGAATAGCATGAAGGCGCTCCGCACCGCCTCAATCCGCAAACAACTCCTCTTCCTAGCAATCCTGCTCGTTGTCCTGGTATCTTGGATCGCGGCCGTGTCTGAGCCCTTCATTTATGGAAGGCATGACAAGGGGATCGAGATCGGCCTGTTCTCGGGTCGCGTAGAAATGGTCCTTGAGCTATTTGGCCGTAGCCGGAACCCGCAGGAAGAGGATGCAGCACTTCGCTTCTCTGCGGCGCTCGGTATACCTGCACAACGGAGTTCGCCGTCACAAGCCTCAATGTTTTATCACACGGGAACAGCAACGAACGAAGTCGCCTTGCGGGTGAAAGAGCTGATCAATGATGGTATTTTGACGTCGTTGAGAAACGCATTTGGTCGCGGGGGCAGGAGATCCGCACTGGTCGTTAAGGTCGACGATCACCGTGCGCTGTCCTTTGAGCTGCCGCAATTTCCGAGCAGCGTCTGGCTGGTGCCGGCTGTGGCCAGTGGCCTTCTGAAGATCGTCATTCCCCTTATATTGCTTGCCTATGTCGGTGGATGGCTGATCACTGACCCTCTCGTCCGGTTTGCTGCCGCGGCGCAAAGGGTGAGCATGGATGACAATTCGGAGGAACCCTTTAAAGCCGAGGGAGCTCTAGAGATTAGGAGCCTTGCTGCGTCCCTCAATATCATGCAAGGCCGAATTCAGACGATGCTTCGCGATCGAACAAGAGTACTGCGCGCCATCAGTCACGACCTTCGGACTCCATTGACCAGGTTGCGAATGCGCATCGATCGATCGAATGAGCCTGAACTGAAGGAGCTCATGCTGGCCGATATCGGCGTGCTGTCCTCTCTGATTGACGCCAGCCTCGGCTTTCTGGACAACAGATTCGAGCCTCCGCGCAAAGTGGATCTGTCGAGCTTGCTTCAAACGATCGCGGACGATTTCGCAGATACAGGTGTCGACGTGCGTTACATTGGTCCACGGCGCCTGAAATATACCTGCATGCCCCAAGGATTAACGCGAGCGGTCACAAATCTCATCGATAACGCTTCCAGATACGCTCAACACGTTGAAATCAAGCTTCGTCATGAACAGGACGATGGCGTTACAATAACGGTATCCGACGATGGACCGGGTATTTCTGACGAATTGAAGAAGAAGGTTATCGAGCCGTTTTTCAAGGCGGACGAATCGCGGCAGACGGGTGGCAAAAGCGGCGGGTTCGGCCTCGGACTGACGATCGCCCGAGGCATTGTGACGACAGGCCATAAGGGGGAGCTCAGGTTGCTTGATCGAGAACCGAGCGGGCTTGTGGTGGAGATCCGGTTGCCATCTGTACTGCCGCCGGAATCCGCGGAAATTCCGAGCGGTATCTTCAAGGCTTAAACCCGGCCAATCGATCGCGAACATTTCCTAACATTACAGAAAACACAGTAACGCAACTATCAGGTATCGCTCCTTCCAGCCACACGCGCCACTCGGCGTTTCACCGGCTGGAGCCAGAACATTGAAGATCACGTTTAAAGCCGGCATTGCCCTCATTCTTGCCAGCTCCGCGCTCGCGAGCTGCACCACCACAGATCCGACAGCCTATACTGGGCTAGCTTCGGCGGCTCACCTCAAGCCGAATCCTGCCGATCGCACAGGCCGCGTTCCATATCGGTATAACAGTAATATCGACTGGAAGCATTATGACAAGGTCATCGTCGACCCGGTGACCATCTACCGGGGGCAGGACAACCAGTTTGTCAAAATCAGCGAGACGGACAAGGCTGCTCTTGCGAGCTATATGCAATCCCAATTCGCGGCGAAGCTTGGAGCGCGGTTTTCCGTCGTCGGCACGCCAACTCCGGGCACCTTGCGAGTGCACCTGACATTGACGGGGGCGAAGACGACAACTCCGGTTCTTGGACCCTTCTCACATCTTGATGTCGGAGGAGGTGTCTACAACGCAGTTCAGGCGGCGCGCGGCAAGGAAGGTTCCATGACCGGTTCAGTCGCCTATGCCGTAGAAATCTACGACGCGTCCAGCAACCAGTTGCTATCGGCCTATGTCGCCAAGCAATACCCGAACGCCATGAATGTCGGTGCCAGTTTCGGTGCGCTGAAGGCTTCCAAGGTCGCAATCGACAAGGGCGCCGACGCCCTTCTCGAGCAACTGCGTTAGCGTGAAAGCTCCATCGATCGCAGCGGCTGTCGTCACAACATTTCTCAACAACAAACGACACACCGCAATAGCGAAGAGAGGCATTGTCGTTTCTGTACCTGTCGGTTTACCCGGGAGATCTCAACAGGTTTCGAGAAACACAAAGAGATAGCTCCAGCGCCATACACAAGCAGGAGTGGCGCGCCCGGATCGCCTTAACGATCTTCAGTCGAAGGAGAAAGTCAATGAAACGCGTTAGTATCCTGATTGTGGCGGCGACCCTCGACGTGGCTGCCGTTGCGCCCGCCTTCTCACAGATCGTAATCTATGGGGACCAATATTCCGATCCCTATTCCGGGGACAGAAATGCGGAGGCAAGCTTCCTTCACGCCTGGAACCGCAATCATGATGCCGAGAACCGTTGGTATGGCCGGCGGGCCAACTTTGGGCCCGATGACGTGATAAGTTTGCTCGAAGATCGTGGTTACAGGGTCAGAAATATCGAAGATGTCGGCGAGCGCTATCTCGTCCAGGCCTCGCGCGGCGGTGACGATCTGCTGGTTAGCGTTTCGCGTTCTGGTGACATCATGGGTGTGGTCCACGACCGACGTTGAAGAGCTTGATAATGGCTACCTTCAACAGCCTCCTGCGCCGCTTAAATCCGGGCGATCTGGACCGGCTTTTTCAACACGACAGGCTTCCTTGGATCGAACCTGCGCGTCTGTCTCCGCGAAAGGATAGGACATGACAAACTCCCATGGCGGCGATTTACTGCCGCCGCCTTATGCCTCGAACGACGGTGTCATTCGTGCCGAAAGGGTGTGGCGGCATCGATACGACCTTGATCTGACCGCCTCCAGGCTGCGTTCAAATCGTGCACGGTTGTCGACAGGCGCGATCGCCGGACTAGCTGCGGCCTGTGTCGTTCTTTATGGCCTTCAGGGTTCATTGCAGGATTTACCTCCCAAAGGCAAACCTCCTGAAGAGCCCGCAATTGGCAAGTTATTTCAAGTAGATAGATCCGCAATTCAGAGAAATGTTGATGCCTCTTCCGCTTTCAGCAACGTAGTTGAATCGGACATCCCGCCTCCAACTGCCGTTGTTGTTCCAATAAGGCGTCCAGTGCGTCAGCCGCTGGTCGCCAGGAAAGCCGAGGGCGCAAATGCGGCTCTGACCATAGTGCCGGCAGACGTTGTTCGGTTTGATCGATGCAATCCAGAATGTGAGACGCGGGACCCGCTGGTTATTGGTTCTCAGCCGACCGAATTCGCCCCGAAAGATGTCACGCTGAACATACGCACTGACGAGCACGGGTCGAATCTATCCGCACTACGAGGCGCTGGATATGTGCTCGATCGCACGGCTGCCCTTCCGTTCGCAGCCCTCAAAATGGGGCGAGATGCGATCGGGAAGATAGCCGGGCTGGAATAAGTGGGGCGAAGCGACTCATCGATCCTTCATCGCCGTGCGCAGGCGACTACTGTTTTCCGCCGAGTGCCTTCACAAACAATTGCGCGAACGCCTTCGCATCAACGCCCGTGACGATCGAGGAGTTCGGTGATCGTCCTGCAACATGTCGCTCGCTTACAGCGGCGATCACTTGTCCAGCGGTTGCGCCACCGTCGGTGCAAATGGAGACATGTGCCCGCACAGTTTCGAACATTTCGGGCTTCAACATCCAGGCAATCGCCGCGGGATCGTGCAGGCACGGATCTTTCGAGCCGTAGTTGATCAGCAGATGCGCCGCTTCCTGTGCGACGGCCGTACCGATCTGCTGCACCTGATGGATCATATCGGCTGTGACGACGGCCTGGCGCGTGACGTCGAGGCCGAGCATGGTGAGCGGGATACCGCTGTCGAAAACGATCGCTGCGGCATGAGGATCCACGGCAAAGTTGAACTCCGCAAGCGGCGTCGTGTTGCCGGGGCAGAATGCAGCACCACCCATGATGGTGATGGCGCTGAGGAATTCCGGCAGTTCAGGATCGAGAAGCAGCGCTAGCGCCAGATTGGTCAGCGGGCCGGTCGCGCAGATATGCAGCTTTCCTTCCGCTCGTGCGATCCGCGAAATTTCATTGGCCGCATGACCGGGCGCAAGCGGCATCGTCGGCGCGGGCAACGTGCTGCCGGCAAGGCCGTCTGAACCATGCATAATGGAAACGCGACCCCGCGAAGCCATGATCGGTCGTGCAGCGCCGGAATAGACCGGAATATCCTGGCGTCCAGCCAGTTCGAGAATGCGCCTCGCGTTGTTCAGCACCGGCTCAAGCCCCACATTGCCGGCGACACAGGTTACAGCGATCATGTCCAGCGCATCCGGCCGACCAAGCGCAAGCAGCATGGCGAGCGCATCATCAGCGCCAGGATCGCAATCATAGAGAAAACGCAAGGCGGTCATCGCTTAGCTCCCTGGATCAATCCTTGTCGGCCAGGAAGCGGGCAGCTTCCGCCGACCAGCCGAAACGGACCGTCGAGCCGACGGCCACATCGCCGGCCTGGGCTGGTGCGCGGGCAATGATTTCTTGTGCATCGGCATCGATGATGACACGCAGTTCCGAACCGCCGTAGACCGTTTCGCGCACACGCCCCTCACAGAAACCTTCGCCAAGCGTGATCATTTCGGGGCGGACGACGAGCGCGCCCTTGGCCCCTTCGGCCGGAGCGGCACCGGCGATCGGCAACGCGCCAATAGCCGTTTCAAGCGCACCGGCCTTGACCGTGCCGTGAATAATCGAGGACACGCCGATAAAATCCGCCACGAACAAGTTCTCGGGCTCGTCGTACATCTGCCGGGGCGTGCCGAGTTGAGCGATCTTGCCGTTGTTCATCAGACATATGCGATCGGAAAGCGCGAGCGCTTCCTGCTGGTCGTGAGTGACGAAGATGATCGTGGCACCCGTCTCGCGGTGAATGCGCTTGATCTCGATCTGCATCACTTCGCGCAGTTTGGCATCGAGCGCGCCGAGCGGTTCATCCATCAGAATAATGGCCGGATCATAGACGAGGCAGCGGGCGAGCGCCACGCGTTGCTGCTGGCCGCCGGACAGCTGCGAGGGGGAGCGTTCGGCCGCATGGGCAAGCCCGACGGTTTCCAGCGCCTTGGCCACCTTGGTACTGATTTCGGCCTTCGGCAGGTTGCGCATCTTCAATGCAAAGCCGACGTTTTCCGCCACCGTCATATGCGGGAAGAGCGCGTAGTTCTGGAACACGACGCCAATGTCGCGCTTATTGACCGGTGCGTGGGTCTGGTCCTTGCCGTCGATTACGACGGTGCCAAACGTTGGTTCCTGCAGGCCGCAGATGAGCTGCAGGAGCGTGGTCTTGCCGGAACCAGAAGGTCCGAGAAGCGTCAGAAGTTCACCCTTTCGAACTTCGAGATCGACGTGATCGAGTGCTGTGGTCTGGCCGTAGAGCTTGGCAAGCCCCTGAACCTGAAGCTTGATTTCCGGCGTGTTGGCAGAAGCGGCTGACATGTCGAAAGTGGTTCCTTTGGTCGTGATTGGAGAGGCAGGTGCACGCATGTCAGCGCGGCCTTGCCTTTTCGGCGATGACGAAAAGCACTGTCACCACCGCCACGATGAAGACCGAGGCCGCAGCCAGGGTCGGGGAAATGCTGAGAATGATATCGTCCCACATCTGCTTGGGCAGCGTCTGCTTCACGCCCGCACCGACGAACAGCGCGATGGTGAGTTCCTCGAAAGAATGCAGCAAGCCGAACAGGAATGCCGCCACGGCACCGCCCTTTACCAGCGGCAGAAGCACGAGACGGATCTGCTGCCAGCGGCTGGCGCCAAGCGTTGCTGCCGCCTGCAGCAAACGCCAGTCGACGCTGCGGAAGGTGGTGAGCAGGATCACGAACACGACCGGTATTGCGGACAGCGTGTGGCCGAGGATGATGCCGGTATCGGTGGCGATCAGACCGACCTTCGCGAGCACGTAGAATAGCGACACGCCGATCACAATGTTTGGCACGACCATGGGCAGCATGAAGGAGAGGAAGATCAGGCCACCCGCCTTGCGCCGCGTGCGCGCCAGGCCATAGGCGGCCATGCCCGAAATGATCGTAGCGAGAACACCGGTGACGATAGCGATGACGGCGGAACGCGTGGTCGCCCCCATCCACTGGTCGGAACCGATATAGGCCTGGAACCAGCGCAGCGAAAAGCTCTTGGGCGGGAATTCAAGGAAGGTCGAGCCGGAAAAGGCCATCGGCGGGAAGGCGAGAACCGGTACGATCATCACGGCAATCACGATCCAGACGAAGACGATGAAGAAACTGCGACTGAGGCGCGCCGGCAGCAGGCGAGCGACGAAATCGCTGCCGGCAGCGCCGATCTCGATGATCAAGCCGCCGATCGCTCCGATGATACCGCCGCGTCTTGCGACCGCACCATTGCCCGATACGGCCGACATTCCGAAGAAGCGGTCATAGACCGCGATGGTGATAAGCGTCACCGCCAGAAGCAGCGCTGCAAGCGCACCGGCAAGCCGCATGTTGAAGAGTTTCTGCACCTGCGTGATCATCATCTGGCCGATGACGGTCTCGCTCGGCGATCCGAGCAGAGCCGGCGTGATGAAGAAGCCGAGACCCATGACGAAGATCAGCAGGCCGGCGGCAGCGACGCCAGGCATCGAAAGCGGCATGAAGATGCGCCAAAAGGACTGGCTGCGGCTTGCGCCCATCGTCATTGCAGCGGGCATCAGGCGCCCGTCGATGGCCAGCATGGTCGGCAACATGGTGAGGATGGCGATCGGCAGCATGGCATGCGCCATGCCGAAGACGACGGCACCGCGACCATAAAGCAGGTTGAGCTCGGTATCGAAACCCATGCCGGTCAGCATCTGCGCCACAATGCCTTTGCGGGCCAAAAGCACGATCCAGGCAAAGTTCTTGAGAAGCGGGCTCACCCAGAAGGGCAGCAGGACAAGCCACATGGCCATGCGCCGGCGCCGCTCCGGCATGCCGGCCAGCCAGACGGCGATCGGATAACCGACCAGAAGACACACGATGGTGACTTGCGCCGAGATGGCGAATGTGTTGGCAAGGACCTTCACATAGACCCCCGCCGAGAACATCTGCTCGTAGACGGTCAGATCGAAAGCGCCGGTCTTCGGGTTAACGAAGGACTGCCAGATCAGCGCGCCGGCCGGCAGGATCAGCAACAGCGCCATATAAACAAGCCCCGGCGCGGAAAGCCACAGGCTGTCGAGCCTCAGGCGCTGCCGAGAGAATGTGTTGTTGGCGGAGAGTTCAGCCATGATGGTCCCGTTCGTTGAAATGGCCCGTCCGCATTTTACGGAACCGGGCCACCCATTGTCAGATACGGAGCCCCGCCGAAAGGCGGGACTTGAAGATCGGGTGGTCTTTCAAGCTGAAATCAGCTCAGGATCCACTGCTCGAAACGCTGTGTCAGCTCGTCCTGATGTTCTGCCCAGTAGGCGGCATTGAGAACTGTCAGGCCCTTGATATTGTCTGGCGCCGTCGGCAGCAGAGCCGCCTTTTCTGCGCTCAGATGCTCGTAGGCCTTCATGTTGGTCGGGCCGCAGGCAAGGATGTCCGTATAGGCAGCCTGACGCTTGGGATCCAGGCACCACTCGATGAACTTGCGGGCGAGATCGGCCTTCTCGGTATTGCCGGCGATGGTCCAGCCGTCGATGTTGAACAGGCCGCCGTTCCAGACGATGCCCGCCGGTGCGCCGGCATTGATGGCGGCCTGCGCGCGGGTCGACCAGGTCGACATCAGGTCCAGTTCGCCGTCCTTCAAAAGCTGGGTCGCGTGGGCGCCGGACGTCCACCAGATGTTGATGTGGGACTTGATCTTGTCAAGGCTCTTGAAGGCGCGCTCGACGTCGAGCGGATAGAGCTTGTCGAGCGGCACGCCATCGGCGAGCAGCGCCATTTCGAGCGTCGTGACCGGGCTGCGCCACAGGCCGCGGCGGCCCTGGAAGGCTTCGGTGTTCCAGAAATCGGCCCAGCTTGTCGGAACCGTCTTTACCGTATCCTTGCGGTAGCCCATGGCCAGCGCGAAGATCGCGACACCGGCAAAATCCGGCTCGAACGTGTGAGGCGTGAAATCGTCCTTGTTGGGCACTTCGATGTTGAGCGGCAGCATGTAATTGTCGCCGAGTTGGCGGATGCGCAGCACGTGCTCCGGCGTCATCAGGGCGACGTCGAACAGCTTCGTGTCCGTATCGATCGCCATCTTGTACTGCGGGATCGGGTCGGGCTCGTTGGTATTGGTCTGGATGATGACACCTGTCTCGGCAGCAAAGGTGTCGTAGAAGGCGACCTTGAAGCCTTCGTAGAAGGCGCCGCCCATGTCGCGCACGACCAGAGTTTCGCCGGCAAATGCGCGGTTGCCTTTCAGAAGCGCCGGAGCAGCAAGCGCCACGGCAGCAAGCCCGGTGGTCGTCTTTATGAAACCACGGCGTGATACGTTGTTATTCATTTTTACCCTCCGGTATTTTTGTTTGACCTTCGTCAACTCTACTTTTCCCGTCGCCGCGGCTTCGGTAAATTACATTTTTCCGTGCATCTGCTTTGGGACATACGAAGCAAGCAGGCGACGGCTTGCGCAAAAGCGAATAACGGCGGCAGCGAGCACCGCATCGCAGACGGCAAGCTGCGTTTCCTCGATGAATTCGTCCGGGCGATGTCCCTGGTCCATACTGCCAGGCCCGCAGATCACCACCGGCACGTCCAACGCCTGCGCAAACAGCCCAGCCTCCGTTCCGAAACTGACACGGCATTCCTTGCTGCCTTTCGGCAGGGACGAGGCAAAGGCCTGAACCACAGGATGGCTTCCATCAATCGAGTGGCCGGGATAATTGCCGGTGATCTCAATATCGATCGATGCTTCCTTAAATCGCTCCCTATGCGGGGCAACGCTGGCGGCGCCGGCCTTGCGGACCTGCTCGGCTAGAGCAAGAGGATCGTCCGCCGCCATCATCCGGCATTCCATCAACAGTTCAGCGTGATCCGGCACGAGATTGACCGCAGTTCCGCCCGTCAATTTGCCGACATGCACCGTTGCATAGGGCACGGAATAACCCGGCTCACGCGGGCCGCGGGCCTCGATCTCGTCCTGCAAGCGCCGCAGGCTCGCTATGAAGTCCGTGGCGATATGTAACGCATTGAGAGCTAGCGGCGCTTCAGCCGAATGGCGTGGAACGCCGGTGGCCTTCACATGGAAAGCCATCTTGCCCTTGTGACCAAGGCCGAGCTGCATCGATGTCGGCTCACCGACGACGATCAGATCCGGCAGGATGTCGCGAGCAGCGATTTCCTCAAGCATCGGCCTGACGCCGACACAGCCGATTTCCTCGTCATAGGAGATGGCCAGCCACAGCGGAGCCGCCAGACTTTTGATTTCGATCGTCTCGGCCAGCGCCAATGCCGAAGCGACAAACCCCTTCATGTCGGTCGTGCCGCGCCCGTAAAGTCTGCCATTCTTCCGGGTCAGGTTAAAAGGAGGCACCGTCCAGTCCTGTCCGGCGACCGGCACCACGTCGACATGCCCGGAGAGCATCAGCCCGCCGGGTGCGTCCGGGCCCAGACGCGCCAGAAGCGCCGCCTTTTGGCCGGTAGCATCGTAGAAGCGCTCGCAGACGGCGCCGGCACTCGCCAACGCGGTCTCGATCTCCTCGATCAGCGGCAGGTTGGTGTCCGAACTGACGGTGGGATGGGCAACCAGTCGCTCCAGCCAATCCTGCGTCGAGGTCACAGTTTTGCCTCCGCCTCGTCCATTGCGGCGTTGATCTCTGCAATCAACCCGGCAACCTCGGCTTCCGGAATGGACAGACGAAGACGGCGCTCGAGCGAGGTGAAAATACCGAAGAACGAGTTCGAGCAATGCGTGAGCATGCGCATCGCATCCTCCTTCGAAATATTGCAGCGGTTCGTCAGATAGGTGCAGATGTGCTCACAGGCGATGGCGTTCGGCAGCACATAGGCCGGCTGCGTATCATAGGCGATCCGGCGGAACGGCAGGACCGAAGGCTTGATCGTCAGATGGGCGGAGAGTTTTGGATCGCGCGAAGAGGCACCGACGACAAGGCGCGCATCGACGCCTTCCAGCACCCAGCGCCCAAGCGCCGGATCCCAGATCGCCAGATCAAGACCCTTGATGGCAAGTTCGATCCGCTTGCTTTCGCCGGGCGCCAGCACCGGCTTGGCAAAACCCTTGAGTTCCTGCGGCGAACGCTTCAGCCGCTTGCCGGGTGCCTGCAGATAAAGCTGCGCGACTTCAGCACCTGCCCGGTCACCCGTATTGGTCACGGTGAAGGTGACGGTAATCTCGTCGCGAAGCCCGATCTGCGCCGATGACACCGTGAGGTCGGAATAGGCGAACGTCGTGTAGCTCAGGCCGTGGCCGAAAGCGAACAGGGGTTCGATTTCCCGCAGATCGTAGGCGCGGTAGCCGACATGGATGCCTTCGCTGTAGATATGCCGGCCGTTTTCACCCGGGTAATGCAGGAAGCCGGGTACATCGGCGAGACGCTTCGGGAAGGTAACGGACAGCTTGCCGGACGGATTGACCTTGCCGGTCAGCACGTCGGCGACGGCACCGCCCATCGCCTGGCCAGAATAGAAGGTGACAAGCACTGCCTTGACATCATCGACCCACGGCATTTCTACCGCATCCGGGCAGGCGATCACCACCGCCACCTTATCCGACACCGCTGCAAGAGCGGCGATCATCGCGTCCTGACCGGGGCCGAGCGCCAGCGTGGTTCTGTCCGAACCCTCGCCATCATAGGCACCTTCCGTCGACGTATAGACCAGAACCAGATCCGCCTTGGCCGCGAGCGCCAGCGTTTCCGCATCTGCCTCCTCGCGGAACGTCAGAACATGGCCTGTTCCAATAGCCCGTTCCAGCTGTTCCAGCGGCTGATCGACCATCGTCGGGATGGTGGTGGCGCAGCCGGAGCCTTGAATGACCGGGGTGCCCGCATCACGACCGACCACGAGGATATTTCTCATACCCGGCCGAATCGGCAGGAGACCTTCATTGCGCACAAGCACCATGGAAGCCGCGGCCATCGCGCGCGCTTCGGCATGATGTTCCTCCGCGGTATAGACCGGCAGCGGCGCCTTTGCACCTTCGTTGCAGCGCTTGATCATGTCCAGCATACGCCGGCATGACAGGTTCGCGACCTCCGCCGGAACAGCGCCGCTGTCTAGCGCTGCGAGAAGATCGACCTTGCGACGCGGGCTTTCCGGCATGTCGAGATCGCCACCGGCCATCAGCGACACAGGACGTTCCTTGATGCCATGCCAGTCCGAAACGACGGCGCCGTCAAAACCCCAGTCCTTGCGCAGGACCTGATCGAGAAGCCACGGATCCTGCGAGGTTTGGACGCCGTTCAGGCGATTGTAGGAGGACATGATCGTCCAGGGCTTGGACTGCTTGATGGCGATCTCGAAACCCTTGAGATAGATTTCCCGCAGCGCGCGTTCTTCGACGATACTGTCCATTGTCGTACGCTCGACTTCGGAATTATTGCAGGCGAAATGCTTGAGCGACGTGCCGACGCCCTGGGACTGAATGCCCTCGATGACGGCAGCCGACAACTTGCCGGTGACCAGCGGATCTTCCGAATAATATTCATAGGACCGGCCGGCAAGCGGCGTGCGGCGCAGGTTGATGCCGGGGCCCAGAAGCAGATTCACGCCCATGGCACGGCATTCCTGGCCGAGCAGCACGCCCAGCCGCTGCATCAGGCCTTCGTCCCAGCTGTTGCCCATGGCCGAGCCGTTAGGGAAGCAGGTCGCCGGCTTCATTTCGCCCCATGCGATGGCGACGTCGCTGGCGCGCTGGTTGACCACCGACAGGAAGGCATCGAGATCCATGCCGCCACGCTCGTCGCTGTCGATCTGCGGAATCGAGTAGCGCACACCATACGTTCCGTCGGTCATGACGATCGGCTTGATGCCGTAAGCGGGAACCGCCGCGGTCTTCCACATTCCGAAACCGGAAAGGAGATCGACCTTTTCCTGATTGGTCATCCTTTCGACGATCGATGCGATTGTCTGGCTTGCGGACTGGCTCTTCTCTTGCATGCTGGACTCCGTGATGCGGCACGCCGCGCTGGTCAGGCGGCGTTTGGCGCGCACACTGTCAGCCGACGATCAAAAAGAAAAATAGGATATTCGGAACTGGTGCTTTGAAAAAAGCGAGCCTAGCTCTGGCTGGTGCGACGCAGATTGAGGATCGGAGCTTCCATGCCGGGCACGTAATTGTCGGAAATGAGGTTGCTGCAATGCTCTTCGAAGGTCCGTACAAGCCGGGTGGACACCTGTTGCCCGACACGGATCAGGCCGATGCGCATCGGCTTGTGTTCACCGGACAAACGAAGACTGACGAGCCGCCGACCATCCAGCGCCGCCTTGTTTTTGGGCCGGACGTTGGCGAGCGTGTAGCCATAGCGGTTGCCGACCATCGTGCGAATGACTTCCTGATGCTGGATCTGTGCGACGATATTCGGGTTGGCGCCGGCTGCCGCAAAAAGCCCTAGGAAATAATCTCGAGAGAGCGGCAGATCGAGAAGAATGAATTCATGCTCCTCGAGTTCGGCCAGCGAAATCGCGGAGCGTTCCGCCAGCGGATCGGTTTCGGCCACCTGAACGTAAGGCGGCAACTCCGCAAGCGGCGTAAACTCAAATCCCTCCGGAATCAGCAGGTCATAGGAGAGCGCGATATCCAGCTCGGCCCGCTCCAGCCGCGTCAGGAGCGTTCGATGATCGGCGACTGTGGGCCTTACGGTGACACCGTTATAAGCGGCTTTAAAACTCTGGCTGACCTCTGGCAGCAACATCGGCGCAAAGGTCAAGAGACAGCCGAGTGACAAAGTTCCGCGGACCTGATCCGTCGCCTCAGAAGCCGCCGTGTAGAGATTTTGCACCTGCTCGATGACCGTCTTGGCTTGCAGCAACAGCTTCTGGCCGGCAGGCGTCAGCGACAATCCCTGGGCATGGCGCCTCAAGAAAAGCTGGGTGTTGAGCTCGATTTCAAGCTGGGAGATTGCAGTCGAGATAGAAGGTTGCGAAACGCGGATACGGTCCGATGCCAAAGTGATCGAACCGGCCTCGGCCGTCGCGATGAAATATTCGAGTTGACGCAGTGTGAAGCGCATTTGAGGCCCTGATGCCAAGTGTCATGCCCAAAGGGCTGACGCGTATGCCCATGCCAATGCGAAGGCTACGGAGGTCAGCTTAATATTTGCCATTTGCTAAAATGTAAATGTTCTCCCGCGCTCTGCTTTCGGCAATCCTAACCAGTGCTGCAGCAAATCGTAATTTTCCGAATGCCAACCGTTCGCTAGAGCGGAACGATAGCTGACTCCGATCGGCGGGTCGTGGCGAAACAGAAGAGGGCGAGTGCATGTCAGTCGAGAAGATCCATACGCTGGTTGTCGGAGCCGGCCAGGCAGGTGTGGCGATGAGCGAGCATCTCAGTCGCCACGGCATCGACTACATCGTCCTTGAACGCGGACGCATCGCCGAACGCTGGCGTTCGATGCGCTGGGATTCGCTCGTTGCCAACGGGCCCGCCTGGCACGATCGCTTTCCCGGCATGAACTTTCCTGGCGACCCGGATTGCTTCGTGCCCAAGGATGCCGTCGCCGATTATTTCGAAGCTTATGCCGACATGCACAAGGCGCCGATCCACTGCGGCGTCGACGTGACCAAAGTCGAACGGCTTGAAGACCGCCCCGGCTTTCGCGTCGAAACATCGGATGGCGTGATCGAGGCCCTCAATGTCGTCGCGGCCACCGGACCGTTCCAAAGCCCGAGCATCCCGCCAATAGTACCTGCGGACGCCGGTACTATGCAGATGCATTCGAGCGATTATCGCAATCCCTCCCAACTTGCGGAGGGCGCCGTGCTGGTGGTCGGCGCCGGCTCGTCCGGCGTCCAGATCGCCGAGGAACTGATGCTTTCGGGACGCAAGGTCTACCTTTCCGTCGGCCCGCACGACCGCCCTCCCCGGGCCTACCGCGGCCGCGACTTCGTCTGGTGGCTCGGCATTCTTGGAAAATGGGATGCACAAGCGCAGGCTCCCGGCTCCGAGCATGTGACCATTGCCGTTAGTGGTGCGGGCGGCGGCAAGACGATCGATTTCCGCCGCCTGGCGGCGCAAGGCATGGTGCTTACCGGCATGACCGGCGCTTACAGTGACGGATCGCTGTTCTTTGCCGACGATCTCGCCCGCAATCTCGATCGCGGCGACCAGAACTATCTGGCGCTGCTCGACGAGGCCGATGCCTTCGTGACGCGCAACGGCCTCGATCTGCCGGAAGAACCGGATGCACGTATGCTTGGGCCGCAGGTCGACTGCGTGACGAACCCGCTGAAGGAACTGAACTTGCAGGATGCAGGTGTCACGACGATCATCTGGGCAACGGGCTTCGTCTCCGATTACAGCTGGCTGAAGGTGAACGCTTTCGACGATGCCGGTCGCCCCAAGCATCAGCGTGGCGTTTCCGCGGAAAAGGGAATCTATTTCCTTGGCCTTCCGTGGCTGTCCGGGCGAGGGTCCAGCTTCATCTGGGGCGTCTGGCACGACGCGAAACACGTGGCCGACCACATCCTGATCCAGGACAATTATCTCGCCTATGCGCCGAAGAACTGATCAAGGCCGCCGGTGCGCCGGCATTTAGCAAGAATAATCCTATGGAGAAGAGAATGGCACATACGCGCATTCGCACGTTTAATACCAAAGAAACCTACCCGGAGCAGAACCTTGACAACGACCTCTGCCAGGCCGTTGTTGCCCGCGGCACGATGATCTTCCTGCGCGGCCAGTGCCCGCAGGATCTCGACACCGCCAAGAACATCGAAAGCCATGACCCGGTCGAGCAGACCCACAAAGTCATGCAGAACATCCGCCAGCTGGTACAGGAATCCGGCGGCCAGATGGAACATGTTACCAAGCTGGTTGTCTATCTGACCGACGTGCGCCACCGTCAGGCGGTGTACCGGACCATGGGCGAATACATCAAGGGCGTTCACCCGGTCTGCACCGGCCTCGTCGTGGTGGCGCTCGCAAGACCGGAATGGCTCGTCGAGATCGACGCAACCGCCGTCATCCCGGACTAATATCTGACCGATGACATTGGTGCCGGCCAGCGAGGTTGGCCGGCACAAATCCATGCCGAAAACAATATCCCACTGTCCTGATACAGGAGTTCCCATGACCTTCTCCATCGCCGCTCGCTGTGAACAGACCGGCCAGTTCGGAGTGGCGATTTCGTCATCTTCTCCTGCTGTGGCCGCGCGGTGCGCATGGGCTCGTGCCGGCATCGGCGCGGTTGCGACACAGAATGTCACCAATCCAGCACTTGGCCCAAAAATGATCGAGGAACTTGCAAACGGCGCGAGCGCGACAGATGCCGTCGCTGCGGCGCGACAGAGCGATGATTTTCCGGACTATCGCCAGTTGCTGGCAGTGGATGCGGAAGGCAGGACGGCCATTCATTCCGGCACCAACGCTCTTGGGATCTGGACCTCAGCCACCGGTCATCAGTGTATTGCGGCCGGCAACTTACTGGCAAACGACGGCGTGCCGAAGGCGATGGTCGACACGTTCGAGGCAGCGACAGGTGCTTTGGGAGACCGGCTGATCGCGGCGCTCAAGGCGGCCGTTGATGCGGGCGGCGAAGCCGGCCCGGTCCATTCGGCAGGCCTGCTTATCGTCGACAAGGAATCCTGGCCTTATGCCGAACTGCGGATCGACTGGCTTGATGAGGGCTGCCCAATATCAGCTGTAGCCCACGCATGGGAGATCTATAAACCACAAGCTGCAGATTACGTGACACGAGCACTCAACCCGATGGCTGCTCCGTCATACGGCGTGCCTGGCGATGAGTGACCGATGGTCTTTTCGGATGCTGTCCAGACCAAAGACACTGTTCTTGTGACGGATTAGATCCGACATGCGTGCGGCTTCTGCCTGGGTTCAGCCTTGCGCCTTTACGCGTGCCTCAGAAGCGATCGAACGCGTCACGATGCCATCGCATAATGCCGATTTTCTGAGATGTGAGCGCTGCTTGTCCGGAACCGGTACAGCAATTCCGCGAGGTTCTCAGTTTCCTGCGTCAGATTCTGAGCTGCAGCCGTGGTCTGTTCGACCATCGCGGCGTTTTGCTGAGTTACCTTGTCCATCTGGTCGCCGGCGGCCGAGACCTCGCGCAGGCTTGTGGCCTGCTCGCGGGCGGCCACCGCGATCTCGGCGACCGTTGCATTCATCGCTGTCACCTGCTCGACGATCTGTTCGAGCGAGACGCCGGATTCGCCGACCAGTTCGACGCCCGTCTTGACCTGCATCGAGGAGGTGGAGATCAGTTCCTTGATCTCTCTTGCCGCATTGGCCGAGCGCTGGGCGAGTTCGCGCACTTCCTGGGCGACGACGGCAAAGCCCTTGCCGGCCTCACCGGCGCGTGCGGCTTCGACGCCGGCATTCAGCGCCAGCAGGTTGGTCTGGAAGGCGATCTCGTCGATGACGCCGATGATGTTGCCGATCTTCGACGAGGAGTTCTGGATTTCCGTCATTGCGGCGATGGCGCGGGAGACGATCTCACCACCCTTTTCGGCGTTGGTGCGGGCCGTCGCCACGACAGCCTGGGCGCGGCTGGCGCCTTCCGCCGTTCCGTTGAGGCCGCGGGTGACATCACCGAGCGCCGCGACCGTTTCTTCCAGCGAAGCGGCCTGCTGCTCGGTACGGCGGGCGAGATCGTTGGAGGCGGTAGAGATTTCCGCAAGGCCGGACCGGATGGTCGTGACCGCGCGAATAACGGAACCGATCGCTTCTTCCAAGCTTGCGACCGAGTTGTTGAAGTGATCGCGGATCCTGACGTAGCGGTGGTCGACTTCGCCGACGCGGACCGAGAGATCGCCCTTCGAGAGCGCATCCAGGCCGACCGAAATCTGGCGGAAAGCATGCTCCATCACCTGTGCGTCGCTGAGGCGCTCGGCTTCCTGGCGCAGCCGCTCTTCTTCGGCAGCGAGGCGGGCGCGCTCGGCATTGGATTCGGCGATCAGCTTGGCGCGACCGGTCTCCTGGAAGACCTTCAGCGAACGCGCCATGGCGCCGAGCTCGTGACGATGCTCGATGCCCTTGATCACGATGGCGTCGTCGCCGCGGGCAAGCCGCTCCATGGACTGCGCCATGCCGCGAACGGCGGAGGCAATCAATCGGCCGACGAAATAGGAGAGCAGGAGGCCGATGACGATCAACAGGCCACTGATGACCAGCGTCGTGCCGGTCGCGGAGGCGACCGTTGCTTCGACCGAACCGTCCAGGTTCTTCTGCGCGCCGGTCACGGTCTCCTGCAGATCCTTGAACGCGCCCGATATCTTCGGCGCGAGCACGTTGAGCTGCGTCTGACGGATATTGCCGGATGCCTGCAGTACTTCCTTCAAATCGCTGAGGCGGGCCGTGTAATTCTGCATGAGCTGGCCGGCGCCCATGAGGCGCTTCTTCTGCAGCTCGTTCTTCACCGCCTTGGCGGCGGCATCGTTGAGCGCCACCGCCTCGGCGAGCGCTGCCTGCGCCGTATCATAGGCGGCGAAATCGTCCGAATGCACGAAACGTTCGGAAAAATAGAGGCTGCGGTTCAAGGCCTCCAGCGTCTCTGCCGTCATGTGCTGCAGGGCCACGTCATTCTGGCGCCAGGCGCTGCGCATGACGTCGTTGAGCGCGATGCTGGTCCAGGGGCCGAATTCGGTGACCTTGGAAATCAGCATGTCACGTCGGGCCTGAAGGGCAACGATCTGTTCGAACGCCTTGCCATAGGCGGCAATGTCCTGACGGATTGTCGCAAGACCGGACTGCAGGTCCTTGTTATCTGCAAAACGCGGATCGCCCGCCTCGAAGGCTTTGACGCCGGCGCGGAAGCTGTCGACGACGGCCTGCGTCGGCGTGGAGCGGAAGGCTTCCGCCGACATCTGGATCTCGTGCAGTCTGTCGCTGTAGTCGGAGATGGCAAGGCTCTGGCCTGCCGTAGCGCGATAAGAGGTGAAGATCGCAGCAAGCCCGTTCATGCCGGAGATCGCGCTGACGGTAAGAAGGCTCATCAACAGGATCAGCGGTACGAAGCCCGAGGTGATCTGCGCGCGGATGCCGAATTTATTCCAGAAATGCAACATGATAGGCCTCTTATGCTCACTGGCTCTTCGGCAAATATTTGGAGATGTTCTCAGGCGTCACGAGTTCGAAGGGAACGTTGTTTTCGCGCGGCACCTTCTCCTTGTTGGCGAGCTTCACGGCAGCGTCGACTGCGGTCGCCCCCTGCCCGACGGCGCTTTGAAGAATGGTGACGTCGAGATCGCCGGCCTCCATTGCGGCAAGCGCGTCGTCGGTTGCATCGACCCCGGCGGTGACGACGTCCTTCATCGGCATACCGGCCTTCTTCATGGCGCGGATCGCACCGAGTGCCATCTCATCATTGTTGGCGATAACAGCGTCGAACTTGACGCCGGCCGCCAGCCATTCTTGCATCTGCTGATCGGCATAATCGCGCGACCAATAGGCGGCCTGCCGCTCGACGATCTCAAGGCCCTTGCATTCCGGCGTGGCGATGACATCAGATATATCCTGAGTGCGGGCACGGGCGGCCGCGTGGAAGGGTTCGCCCATCAGCACGACGACGCGGCCCTTGCCCTTGAGGAGCGCGCAGACCTGCTTCGTTTGGAGCGTCCCCGACTCCTTCTCGTTCGAGGCAACCACCACCTGATTTTCCGGCAGGTCGAGCAGGTTGGAGGGGACGTTGTTGATGTAGACCAGCGGAATGCCTGCGTCTGCTGCCATTTTGGTCATTTGCGGCCCGAGGTCGCCATCGGAGACGGCAAGGATGATGGCGTCGACTTTGTCGGCAATGAGCTTCTGGACCTGCTTCTTCTGCAGCTCATTGTCGCCCTTGGCATTTTCGGTGACGAGCTTCAGTCCTGATATCGTCTGCCCGTGGTTGACGACGCCGTTCAGCAGCGCCGTTCTGAATTTGTCGAGATCGGACATCGAGACGCCGATTGTCTGGGCGCCGGCGGCGGAGATCGACATCGCCAAGACTATGGATGCGAGCGTGGCAGTCTTCACAGAATTCCCTCCGCGATTTGGATAGAGTCGGATCGTTACAAATCTTGGTAAATTTTGCCTTTCATTCGCAGAGAGGTGGCCAAGGAAATTTAGCGGTTGAGATAATTGGCTTCAGGCTCATGAACACGGCAGTCTACGGAAATGGGATGAACCGCGCCGGGTTTGCTGGAGGCTCCAATTTCTGAGGAGTGGAGCCGATATGAACGAGACACGAACAGATTTTCAGACAGTTTCTTCGCTTGTGCGTGAGTATTGTCTGTTTAAGCTATGTTGAAAATATTATTAACCATCTTCCTTCATCTTGTTTTCTGCGAGTGTCGCCGTCGAAAACAAAGAAGAAGTGAACCCAACGGCACTCCGGATTTCGCTCATATTTCGCCGCCTTGCGATCTCTACGTCGCGCGGGTCGCTGCATCTGGAGGACTGCAATGAACTTTCGATTTGGTATCGGTGCTCGCCTGTATGCGGGTTTCGGTTTTCTGCTTCTTTTGATGATTGGACTGACGCTCTTTTCGGTCTCGAAGATGAATGACGTCAACCATGATCTGATGCAGATCAACGAGGTGAACAGCGTCAAGCAACGCTTCGCCATCAACTTTCGCGGCAGCGTGCACGATCGCTCGATTGCGATCCGCGATGTCGTGTTGCGCGAAGACCCGGATGGGCGCCAGGCGGCAATCGATCTGATCGCCAAGCTTGCGGCGACTTACGCGGAAAACGAGCAGAAGATGAATGCCATGATCTCGGTGCCGGGCGCGGCTACCGAGCCTGAAAAGGCGATCGTTGCGGAAATCGCCGATATCCAGGCGAAGACCAATCCGGTTGTCGCTGATATCATTGCCCGGCAAATGGCCAACGATGGCGTTCAAGCCAAGAAGATCCTGCTCGATCAGGCGGCGCCGCTCTTCGTCAGCTGGCTCAAGGCCATCAACAAATTCATCGACTATCAGGAGAACCTGAACAAGTCGGTCGGTGGTAACGTCAGCAGCGTCGTCGCAGGCTTCCAGGCGCTGGCGCTCGGTTCGTTGGGTTGCGCGGTGCTTCTTGCCGTTATGGCCGCATTCCTGGCGACCCGGTCGATTACCTTGCCTATGGCGAAACTCCAGCTTGCCCTCACACGCATGGCTAAAGGCAATACCGAGAGCACCAGCGATCTCGAAGCGCGCGGCGACGAAGTTGGCGATCTGGCAAAGGCTGTCGGTGCCGTGCGTGACGCGGTGACCGCAGAGGCAGAGGCGCGTGCCGAAGCCGATGCCCGACGTGCTGCCAACGAGAATGCGCAGCTCGAGGCAAGAGCGGCAGAGCGTGAGGCGCTGTCGTCGCAAACCAATGATGCAGTGCGTCAGCTGGGGCATGCTCTCGAAGAGATGGCGGCCGGCAATCTCGACGTCCGTCTCGACAGGCCTTTTGCGGCGTCGCTGGACATGCTGCGCGTCAACTTCAACAATTCCGTCCAGCAGCTTCAGAAGGCCTTACAAACCATCAGCGAAAATGCGCTTTCAATCGATGCAGGCGCCCGAGAAATCAGCGATGGTTCCAACGATCTTGCGCGGCGGACAGAGCAGCAGGCGGCATCGATCGAGCAGACCGCTGCGGCACTTGACGAAATCTCGACGACTGTCCAGGACTCCACTCGTCGTGCCGAAGAGGCCGGCAGCCTTGTTGCCAGAACACGGGCCAATGCCGAGCGTTCGGGCGAAGTCGTCAAGCGCGCGGTCTCAGCGATGAGCCAAATCGAGAGCTCTTCCAACGAGATCAACAACATCATCAGCGTTATCGACGATATCGCCTTCCAGACCAACTTGCTCGCGCTGAATGCCGGTGTCGAAGCTGCCCGTGCAGGAGAGGCCGGCAAGGGTTTTGCGGTTGTCGCGCAAGAAGTTCGCGAACTGGCGCAGCGCTCTGCCAACGCAGCCAAAGAGATCAAGCAGTTGATCAGCAATTCCGGCGATCAGGTGCGCTCCGGCGTGACACTCGTCGGCGAAACAGGAACGGCTCTGAGCGAGATCGTCAGCGAAGTGCAGGAGATCAATCGACATGTCAGCTCGATCGTCGAGGCCGCGAAGGAACAGTCGACCGCATTGAAGGAAATCAATGCGGCTGTGAATTCGCTCGATCAATCGACGCAGAAGAATGCGGCAATGGTGGAAGAGACATCCGCTGCCAGCCACAAACTTGCCGATGAAGCCAGCTCACTGACAGGCCAGCTGTCCAAGTTCCGCTTCCAAGGCTCCGGTGGACTGGTAGCTTCCCATCGAACGCCACAGCGAAACGCGCCGGTCACAATTGTTCGCAAGGTGGCATCCACCTTTGGCGGTGGTGCGGCAGCCGAAGAATGGCGTGAGTTTTAAGATAGGTCGTCGCTATTCAAAGCCCAAATCGGTTCGAGCCCAGGCGATGCAGATTTCGCTGGGGCTCGAACATCTGAGCGCCAAGGAGAAAACGGCGCGTGAAGAGCATGAGTTTCTGATACGCAATAATGCCGACCTTCTCGCCTTCGTCCAAGCATAGCGCCATGTGTCGGGCGCCTCATTTCGGGTGCCCGATGATGGTTGCGGCTTTAGTGGTCGCCAAAGTCACTGATCAGAATTTCGCTAATTCCGCTTCTGGAAAGCAGCACTCCTATCCGCCGTTCGGACTTGTCATCTTTGACCTTTTTCGACGTGTTGGAGGTTCGAAAGCGGTGAATGCCTCAGTTCCGCGCTTTCGACTTCCGTACCTTGGTGCTTTCTCATGCAGTGCTGCAAGCGGATACGATGCAGGTCGCTGTCCCCACGGACGGAGACCAGAACTACCGGCTGTGGGCCGCCGCGGGCATCACATTGTCGGGGATCGGGCACAGATAGGCTTTGCCGCTGGTCTTTTCCTGCCACTCGGCCGTCGCTGCTGCCAGGAGGTCGGATGACGACATCAATGCGAGACCCGTTGTCGCAAGCGTCTTGGCCGCATGCGCCATGGCTTTGTGCGCAGCCGGGCTTTTTCCCTGCGCGACGACCTGCCAGGTATGGGGATTGGTGCCGATCGCCCAGGCTGGCGCCCAGCATTGCGCGGTCGGCGTCACCCAGCTGACGTCGCCGACATCGGTTGATCCGGCCCGGAAATGCGATTGTCCTTCGAAATCGCGCAGACCGGTGTGCAAGGGCGTCGAGCCATCGACCTTGGCATTGGAGAACACATCACCCTTGATTTGATAGAGGCGGATGCTGCTCCTGATCGCCTCCTGCGTGAACGTGTCCTGGATTTTCCTGGCAAACACGAGGTCGGCCTCGTCGAAGGCTATCGGCCCGAGCGCGACCATGTTCTCGTGCATTGCAGTTTCAAGCGTGATGTTGGGAAGAAGGTTCGTCGAGGCGGTGTCGAACACGATCTCGACCTCGGTTTCGGTCATCATCGCCGCACCTCGCGCAACTTTCTCGACGCGTCCGGCAAGCTCAAGCGCCTGCGGCATGTCGGGCGCCCTGATCAGATAGAGAACCTCGGCGCTGGCCTGCACGACATTGGCCGCCCTGCCGCCGGTATCGGTGATCGCGTAGTGAACGCGACAATCCTGCGGCATGTGTTCACGCAGGAAATTGACGCCGACATTCATGAGTTCGACCGCATCGAGCGCCGAACGGCCGAGATGGGCGCCGTTGGCAGCATGTGCCGCGACGCCCTTGAAGCGATAGTAATATTCGAGAACGGCAAGATTGTTCGTCGAACGAACACCGTTGAACGGAGCCGGATGCCAGGTCAGGGCGACATCGACGTCATCGAATGCGCCGTCACGAACCATGAAGGTCTTGCCGGAACCGCCCTCCTCTCCCGGGCAGCCGTAGTAGCGCACCGTTCCGGGCAGGTTGTTCTCCTTGAGGTGGCGGGCAAGCGCAACCGCCGCCATCAGCGACCCGACGCCAAGCAGATTATGCCCGCAGCCGTGGCCGGTCGCTCCCGCTACCGCAGGACGAGGCTCGGCCAGGTTGGCGGCCTGGCTCATCCCTGCCAGGGCATCGAATTCGCCGAGGAAAGCAATCACCGGCTGGCCGATGCCGGATTCGCCGATGAAGGCCGTTTCCATGCCCGCGACGCCGCGGCGTACGGCAAAGCCGTTTTCCTCGAGCGTCCTTGCCAGCAATTGCGAGGAACGCCGCTCCTCGAATTTCAGCTCCGCGAAATCCCAGATACTGTCGCTGAGGGCGATATAATCCGGTTTCATCTTTTCGATCGTCGCGACAATGGAGTTGAACGCGTCAAGATTCATGGCATTTCCTCGCTGTCTGTCCTGCCGCCACAGGGACGTGTTGCACCGGACCCGGCAGGGCTGCCTGCCGGATCTCCTGTTGACTGTCGAAGTGGGGATCGCCGCGCCTGGGTGCGGCAGTTCAGGCTCAATTGTCGAGCGAAACTTCCCAAAGACGGGCATTCGACTGCCAGACGGGCTGGCCCTTCAGCTTCTTGGTCGCGCCCCAGACATCCACCATGTCATAGAGGAAGATGCCCGGCATTTCCTTGAGCATCAGCGTGTGAAACTCGTCGAAGATCGCCTGACGCTTCGTCTGGTCGGACTCCGCATAGGCGGCCTTCATCAGCTCGACTGCCTTCGGGTCATCCCACATCAAAGAAGCGTTCTTGTCCTTGTTGCCGACATAGAAGCCGTACATCAGCGCCGGATCGAGCCGCGGCGCGACCGATTGCGAGATGACCTGATAGTTGCCTGATCGGCGGCGATCGACCTGCGTCGCATAGTCGAGCACCTCGATCTGCACGTTAAGGCCTGCCTGCTGCATCATGGCCTGCGCCATCACCGCAGCCGGGAAGCTTGGCACGTTGCTGCGCTTGTTGGCGATGATGGTAATCGGTTCGCCCTTATAGCCGGCCGCCGCAAGCTCCTTCTTCGCGGCCTCGAGGTCGTAGGACAGACGCTTCTTCTGGACATCGTCGAAATAGAGCGAATCTTGCGAAACCATCGAACCATTGGCCGTGCCGGAGCCATTGGAGGCGGCCTCGACGAGCTGGTCGAGATCGAGAGCCATCGCCATAGCGCGACGAACACCAGGCTTGCTAAGGACTGGATCCCGCGTCTGGATGTAGAGCAGGTTTTTGCCATTGTTGCGAGCGACGATCAGCTGCATCGCGTCGCTCGTCTTGAATTCGGGAATGAGATCCGGCGAGATCTCCGCGGTATCGAGCACGCCGGACTGAAGACCGGCCTTTACGGTCGAAGCATCGGGAATGACCATGAATTTGATGCCGTCAACGAGAGGGCGCTTGGAGCCGACCATACCGTCGGGCTTGCCGTCGTTCTGGGGCGAGACATAATCGTCGAACTTGGCGAGATGGATATACTCGCCCTTCTTCCATTCATCCCATTTGAAGGGACCGGTGCCGATCGGCTTGACGAAGCTTCCGTCCGCGCCGACCGATTCCGGCGAGATCATCCCGGTGTAACCGCATTCGGGGCGCGACATCAGGCCAAGGAAAACCGCCGATGGCTTTTCCAGCGTGATGGTGACGGTCGAAGCATCGACTGCCTTGACCGCCGTAATATGCACGCTGCCGTTACCGTCGAAATCAGCAAGGCAGGTCCATTTCGTTTCGGGCTTGAGATAACGGTTCCAGTTCCACACGACGTCATCGGCAGTCAATTTCTTGCCGTTGTGGAATTTGACGTCGTCACGCAGTTTGAAGCTGTAGGTCAGCCCATCGGCCGAGACGTCGAAGCTCTTTGCCAGCAGCGGCTTGACCTCGCCATTGTTGGCATAGCCGACGAGCCCTTCGACAATATGCAGGATGACGCCATCGGTATTGCCGTCGCGATTGACGCCCGGATTGTTGCTGCGCAGATCGGAACTTTGAGCCACGACGATGTCGCGAGCGTCTACCACGCTGGTCATCGCCATCAACATGGTGCCTGCAAGAAGAAGCTTATGCATTGTTCTACCCTCTTTTTATGGATCGTTAGGATCGGAGTTCATCCCAGCAGGCGCGTGAAAGCCTGCCGATGGTTTCAAGCGCGACCGTATAGCCAGGGGTGCCGTCCGGCATTTCCTGCGGTACGTCGTCGGTATAGGCAGCGATGATGTAGAAGGGGGAACCGTCGCGATAGACGATACCGGCATTCATGCGGCCACGCTTTCCCGTGCCGCCCTTGTGGGCGACGAGCGCACCGAACGGCAACCGGGAGGGAATGGCATAGCGCAGAATCTGGTTCTTCAGGGTTTGAAGCGCATAGGCGCACAGCGCCTGCGAGCAGCCGAGCCGGTCCGCGGCTTCCTGCGAATTCTGCGCATCCAGGATGGTCTGCAGCAGATAGACCTGATCGCGCGCCGTCGTCGTGGTGACGGCCTTCAATGAATGATCGGGCGACAGCGCTAAGGGAGGGATGAGGAAGCGATGGTTGGTGCCCGTCAAGCCGATCGATTTGCAATAGTCGTCGACCTCTTCGAGCGTCAGCCTTTCGAAGACCATCTTGGTGCAGACATTGTCGCTCAGCACCATCATGCCGGTGATGGCATCGCGCAGCGATATGACGATGCCGGGCGTCAGATAGCGGAACATCCCGCTCGCCACTTCCTCGGCGAAACGCTTTTCGTAAATAATGCGTTCGTCCAGATCCAGACGGCCTTTATGCGCAGCCTTCAAGGCCGCCATCATGATCGAGGTCTTTCGGGTGCTGGCGGAGGGCGTTTCCTCGTCCGCACCCCTGCCGATCGTTTCACCGCTGCCGAGCGCACGCACCATGAAGCGCGTCACGAAAGGCTGGGCATCGCAGATCGCGTTCAATCGCTCCGCAAGCTTTCCGGATTCAATCATCGTCGTCATGTCAGTTCTCCAGGCGCCATTTGAGGGTCACGCCGCCCTGACTATTGTGGTCCAGAGCGGGGATGGCCGAGAGAAGCCGTTGCGTATAGGCCTCCTTCGGGCTGTCGAAAACGGTATCGCGATCGCCCTCCTCGATGATCCGGCCGTCCTGCATGACGACGACGCGATCGGCCACCTGTTCGACCACGCCGAGGTCGTGGCTGATGAACAGGCAGGAAAAGCCGTAGCGTTTTTGCAGATTGGACAGGAGTTCGAGAACCTGCGCCCTCACCGTCACGTCGAGGGCCGATACCGGTTCGTCGGCGATCAGGAATTTCGGCCGGCGCGCAATCGCGCGGGCAATCGCTACGCGCTGACGCTGGCCGCCCGAAAGCTCATGCGGGTAGCGCTCGGCATAGTCGGCGCCAAGCCCGACTTCCTCCAGCGTCTCCAGGGCGCGCTTGCGCTTTGCCGCGGTGTCGAGATCAGGAACGAGCCGCAGCGCCTCCTGCACAAGCGCGATGATGGTCATGCGCGGATTGAGGGAGGAATAAGGATCCTGAAACACCATCTGGCAATTCAGCCGATAGTCCATCCAGTCGTCGTCGCGGCTGCGTCCCTTGAAGCGGATATCGCCTTCGCTCTCCCGGACCAGTCCGGCAATGGTGCGGCCAAGCGTGGTCTTGCCGGAGCCCGAACCGCCGACCAGGGCAACGACTTCGCCCTCGTAGATATCGATGCTGACGCCATGCAGCGCCCGTTTTGGCACTGCCTTCTTCATCAGCGACCGCCGGCCCCCATAATCGACGACGATATCCCGCGCCGAGACCATCGGCGCCTTGCTCTTGTCGATCGTCCGCGTCTCTCCACGGAACGGCAGGGAGGAAAGCAGTTTCTTCGTATAGGCACGCTGCGGTGCGTCGAGCAGATCGGCGGTGCGCCCTTCTTCGACGATCCCGCCCTTTTCCATAACAACGATGCGGTTTGTGTAGCGGGCAACCATCGGCAGATCGTGACTGATCAGCAGCACGGCAGTGCCTTCCGCCTGCGTCAGTTCCACCATCAATTCCATGACGTCGCGCTGGATTACGGCATCGAGCGCCGTCGTCGGCTCGTCGGCGATCAAGAGCGCCGGTTTCAAAAGCATGACCGATGCCAGCATGATGCGCTGGCGCATGCCACCCGAGAATTCATGCGGATAGGAAGTGAGCGCCCCGGCTGGATCGCGGATCCCGACCCGGTTCAGCATGTCGAGGATCCGGCTGCGCCGTTCTTCCTGCGAAAGTTTCGTATGTAGCTGCAACCCTTCTTCGAGTTGGCGACCGATGGTCATCGAGGGATTGAGCGAGGTCATCGGTTCCTGGAAGACGACGCCGATTTCTGCACCACGCAATTGGCGCAATTGGGCGCCGTTCATGGAAAGCACGTCGCGTCCCTTGTAGGCAACAGAGCCGCCGATCACTCTGATGGGCGCCGGCAGCAGCGAAATCAGGGCGCGTGTTGCCAGCGTCTTGCCCGATCCGCTTTCCCCGACAATGCCGAAGATCTCGCCTGGCGCGATGTCAAAACTGACGTCCTTGACGACCTGCACACCGGTCCCAGTGACATGAAGCGACAGGTTGCGGACATTCAAAAGCGTTTCACTTGTCATTTCAGTCCCCTCATCCGCGGATCAAGCTTGTCCCGGAGGGCGTCGCCCAGAAGATTGATGCCGAGGAGCGTCAGGGCGATCGCCAGGCCGGGGAAGAGACCCAGCCAGACCGCCTGCTCGATGAATGGCCGCCCGGCGGCCAGCATGTTGCCCCAAGTCGGCGCCGGCGGCGGAACGCCGAGACCGAGAAAGCTGAGCGCGCTTTCCGAAAGGATCGCCCAGCCGAACATCGAGGTCGCAAGCACGGTGATCGGGGCGACGCAATTGGGAAGGATATGGCGGAACATGGTGTAGAGCTCGCCATTGCCCATCACCTTGGAGGCCTCGATGAATTCCCGCTCGCGCAGCGACAGGACGGCGCCGCGGACAACGCGGGCCATCGAGGGAGAATAGGCAATGCCCAGCGCGAAGATGATGCCATATTGGTTGGCGCCGAAGACGGCGAGCAATCCAAGCGCCAGAAGGATGCCGGGAAATGCGAGAAGCGCGTTGTTGACGGCCATGATGACTGCATCGATCCAACCGCGGGCGTAACCGCTGACGAGACCGATCAGCGTGCCGCAGACCGTCGCGAATGTGACGGTCAAGGTGCCGATCCAGACGCTCGCCCGGGCGCCGACGATCAGGCGGCTGAGCACGTCGCGGCCGAATTCGTCGGTTCCGAGCCAGTGGGCGCTGCTCGGCGCCGCCAACCGTGCCGTGAAGCCGAGCTTCATCGGATCATAGGGGGTCCAGAAAAGGCCGATCGCAGCGGAGATGAGCAATGCGGCAATCAGAATGCTGCCGATGAAGCCGTTGAACGTGACGTTTTTCATTCGGCGACTACCCGCGGATCGAACAGGGGATAGAGCAGGTCGACGACCAAATTGACCAGCACATAGGAAAGCGAGACGAACAGGAGGCAACCCTGGATAACGGGGTAATCGCGGGCAAAAATGCTGTCGACCATCAGTCGCCCGAGCCCCGGAATGGTGAAGACCGTCTCGATGACGGCAATGCCGCCGAGCAGATTGCCAAGGATCAGGCCGATGACTGTCCAGGTCGGGCCGAAGGCGTTCTTGAAGGCGTGCCGCCAAAGAACGGCGCTTTCGGAAAGCCCCTTGGCCCGGGCGTGGGTAATATAGTCGAGACGCAGCACTTCCAGCGTCGAGGCGCGTGCCATGCGGATCAACACACCCATCTCATGAATGACGAGGGTCATGATCGGTAGCACGAGGTAGAGCAGGCCGCCGGTAACGTTGCTGCCGATCGAGACATAGCCCAGGACCGGTAACCAGCCGAGTTTCAAGCCGAAGAAAAGCAGGAGGAGGAGTCCGAGCCAGAATGTCGGGATCGACAGCAGGATCGTGGCCGTGCCAACGAGTGCCAGGTCCGTCAGACTGTTCTGCCGCCAGGCGGCGATGACCCCGGCCGGCACGGCGACGAGGCTCGCCAGAAGGACGGCGATAACGACGATTTCGGCGCTGACCAGAAAACGTGATGCGACGAGTGGCAGAACCGCCTCGTCATTGACGATCGAGCGGCCGAAGTCACCCTGTATGACATTGGCGGTCCAGATCAGGAACTGTTCTGGCAGCGATTTATCGAGGCCGAGTTCCGAGCGCATCGCCGCGATCTGATCCGGCTCAGCCATGTCCCCCAGCATCAGTGCCGCCGGATCGCCGGGTATGAAGCGGATCAGCGTGAAGACAGTCACCGAAACGAGGACGATCGTCGGCAATGCCATCAGAAGGCGGTTCAAAACGAATTTCAGCATTTTTGTTCCCCGCGATGGGCGACGGACAGTGCCCGGCGCCATCGGTTTCGTTGCCGAAGACTATGATCGAATGAAGAAATATCCGCAATATTATGCGATTTCGTCATAAGTCTATGCGGAATGCGACCGCAACCCAGGCGGTTGCGTTCGAGGCGAACTTCAGGCTAAAAATTTGATTTCAAATGTCTTTTTGGGAAATCTGGATCTGTTGCTTCAAGGCATCGCTCAGAGCGTGGGCGGCAATCGAGAGCGGCGTCCCGACCGCCCTCGCCAATCCGAATTCCTGGGTCGCGCGTGGCACGAAAGGACGGTGAACCACCGGCAGGTGGCGATAGAGATTCGCATAAAAGCTGCTGATGATGGTTACCCCGAGTCCATGCGCGACATAGGAACAGGCAGAACTGTTGGTATGCGTCTCGATCTTGACGATCTGCTTGACCCCGGCCCGCTGGAAGGTCTGGTCGAGCGCCATGCGGTTCGGCCGTTGGCGGCCGATCAGAATGAGAGGAACGTCGCGCAAATTCCTGACCGTGATTTCCTCCAGTTTCGCAAGGGGATGATCCTTCGGAACGACGCAGACGCTTTCGCCGGTCGCAACGCGCTCGACCTCAATGCCCGGTCCGCTCTCGCCCTCCATGCGCAGAAAGCCGAAATCGATCACCCTCTGCTCGACGAGCTTGTTGATCGCAGTCGTCGTCTCGAAGAAGGTTTCGATCCGCACGCCCGGGAAATCCCTTATGTAATCGACCAGCATTGCCGGCGCGAAATGCTCCCACATGCTGCTCGGCAGGCCGATGCGGACGATCTCCGGGCCGGCGGCGCCGCTTCTCAGATCCTCCGCGTGGCCCGACATCCGATCGACCGCGAGCAAGATGTTCTCGGCATCGCGGGCAAGAAGCAGGGCCTCGGGGGTGGGAACGAGACGGCCTTTGTCGCGGACGAAAAGCGACATCGAAAGGTCCGCCTCGAGCTGCTGGAGGAGGCGGCTGACGCCGGACTGGCTGAGACCCATCGTTTTTGCCGTTGCAATCGTCGACCCCGTCGCGAGAAGCGTGCGCAGGACTTCCAGTTGCTTGATATTCATGCGTTTGCGATCCCCCGGGACGGTCCAAGCACCGTCATCATGCCCAGTCCGAAATGCTTTGAAGGAAAAGGCTGGCGGCCTTTGGCATCGGAAATTTCTCTCCGCTGATCAGCGCGTAGGCAACCGCCAGTTCCGGTTCAAGCGGAATGAACTGCAGCGGCAGCGTCGCATATTCGCGGGCGATGATCTCGCTGACCAGCGCAATGCCGAGCCCCTGTGCGGCCAGCGCGCAGGCACTCGCCACCGAATGTGCTTCGAGCAGAGGACGTTGACGGATGCCGGCCTTGTAGAACAACGCTTCCAGCTCATGGCGAACCGGTCGTTCCCTATTCAGCATGATCAGATCCTGTCCTTTCAGGTCACCGATCGACAATAGGCCGCTGCCGGCCTTGGGATGATCATTGTGCAGGACGCAAATGATCCGCGACGACAGGATCTTCTCCTGTTTCAAGCCCGGGCTCATCAGCGGCAGACGCGCGAAACCGAGATCGGCCTCGCCGTCGGCCACCATCCGTTCTATTGCGAGATAGCTGCCGGATGCGACTTCGACGCGCATCGGACCATTCGCTGCGAAAAAATTCTTCACCAGCTTCGGAATGCGCGTCGAGGAAAGGCTGGCGGGAAAGGCGAGCCGCAGCATGATCTCGCGCGATCGGCCGCTATCGAGCTCCATCGCCGCCGTTTTCAAGGCGCGCAGCCGGTCGGAAATGGCTCGGATTTCCGGGCCGAGCTGCATCCCCTCGCGGGTTGGTTGAAGCCGGTTCTTTTCCCGTTCGAAAAGCCGAACGCCGAGATAGTCTTCCAGCTGCTGCAACAATCGGCTGGCGTTCGATTGCGAGATCCCGAGCTTCATGGAAGCGGCGATTGTTGAGCCTGTCGCGGCAATGGCATCATAGGCCTCGATATGCTTCAGGCTGATCGCCGCACTCGTGTCTCGTGCCATTCTATCTCCAACACCGATAGCCCTACCCGCAAACCGCATAAGATTGCGAACCTGCGGAAAGTTGAACATTTTCCGCGCAGAACCAAACTCACGGAAAGACTTTCGTCAATGGCCACCATTCTCCGGAAGATCGCAGACCAGATCCTGTCGCGAAGGACGTTTTCGATCCGCGCCGTGGACCGGGCAAGAGATGCTGCGGTTGACACCATCGGCTGCATGATTGCAGGCAGGGAAGATGAAAGCGTTACCGCGCTCACCTGCGCCTTCGATGGAGAAATCGCCCAAGGCGGCAAAGCGCGGCTCATCACGGGCGGCTCCGCCTCACCCTCGCTCGCCGCGCTCATCAACGCGACCGCGGCGCATGCGCTCGATTTCGATGACAATTTCCATCCGGCGCGGGCGCATGCTTCCGCAGTGCTGGTGCCAGCGCTGCTGGCGGTTCTGACGAGCGGCAAGGTCACGAGCGGAAGACGGTTTCTTGAGGCCTATCTGGCCGGGCTGGAAGCGCAGGCGGCGGTCGGCTTCGGCGTCAATCCCTCTCACTACAACAGGGGCTGGCACGCAACGGCTACGGTCGGCAGTATCGGGGCCGCGGCTGGCGTGGCACGGCTTCTCGGCGCCGGCGAGAACGGCTTGGTCGCGGCGATGAGCCTTGCGACGAGCTTCGCCTGTGGCCCAAAAGGGCAATTTGGCACGACCGCCAAACCGCTTCATGCCGGCATTGCCGCGCGCAATGCCGTAGATGCGGCGCGCATGGCGCTTGCGGGCATAGGCGGACGGCCGGATATCCTCGAACGGCCGCAAGGCTTCCTCGATCTCTTCGGAGGCGATGATGCCAAGAGCTGGGAGGGTCTGACATTCGAGGAGGAGCATATCATCGAAAGCCGGGGCGTGGTGACCAAGCGCCATCCCTGCTGCGCCTCGACCCATCGCGCGATCGACGCGCTTCTGGATCTGAAGCAGGAACATGGGCTTTTGGCGGGCGACATTGCCAGGATCGAGACGAAAGTCGGCATATCCGCTGCCCGCAACCTCGCTTATCCCGACCCTACCGACGAGATGCAGGCCCGCTTCTCGATGCAATATTGCCTGGCGACAGCTTTCCTCAAAGGCTCCCTTAGCCTTTCAGACTTTACACGGCACGAGATCGAACGGCCGGAAGTCCGGGAATTCATGCCGCGCATCGAAATGCAACCCTATTCGGCTGAAGAGGAAAGAGGCGTTGAACGCCTACCGCACATCGTCACCATCACAACGCGCGGCGGCCGCATTTACAGGAAGTCCCGCTTGCACGCCAGGGGTTCACTCGAAGCGCCGTTGAGTGATTACGAGCGCGAAGCCAAGTTCACGGATTGCTTGCGCTGGGGAAATAGGGACAATTCCGGCGCTTTTTATCCCCGCCTTCGAGACCTAACGGATTTTGAGAACCTAGCTGACGACAATGCATTCTGGAACTTGATCGCAGATGCTCATCCAGAAAAACAATGATTGCCATCAGCCGATCCAATTTGGATTGAAGTTGCTGCGGCAAAAGCTTTCTAGCAGACAGCTTGGGTGGAGCGCCTTTTGATCTGTTCGCCTTGAGTGGATACGAAACTTAGGCGCCCTTATTGGAGGTTCGACAGCGAATTGCTAAACCGGTGAAATCTGTGACCGCCTCCGCAAACGTCCGTTCAATTCCGCCCGGGCCATCGTTGTCACCTATCTCTCAGGTCGAGCACATGCGAACGAGCCCGGTGGAAAGAATGTCGGGTTTCCGCAAGCTGAAGGAATTCTCTGTCTAGAGGTGGGGTATCCGGTCGTGCTTGCGGAACTGCGGCAAGTCGGTCGCCTTCTGCTCGATCAAGGAGATAAGTCTCTCAACTGTGATCGGCAGGGGTACGCCGGTTGCTGTGATGACGCCCCAGTAGAATGGGATGTGAAACGCAAGCGGCAGGATGGCGATGTCTTTGAGGGGAAGGCCCGTAAGCGTCACGGATTCGACTATCCCAATCCCGAGCCCTGACCGAGCCAGGGCCAACGAAACATAGGTCGCGTTACTATCAATCACGCCGCCGATTTCGACTGAATGCTCCGCGAGTGCTTTATCGATTCTCATCCTAAGCCGATAGGGGTTGGCAGATGCGATCAGGCGGCGACCTTTCAGGTCCTCAGCGCGAAGGAGCTCAAGACCGGCCAACGGATCGCTTGCGGCGACAACGGCAACGCAGGGCACTTCACCGACCCAATGCACGTCCACCCCTGGATTATCCAGCGGGAGACTTGCGATGCCGACATCGGCAGTACGGGCCACAACCGCCTGAACGACATTTTCAGAGGACGTGCTCTGAAGGTGGACATGGTCTGGGAATTGGTCCGCAGGAAGTTCTTTCAAAGCGAGCGGGACGATGCTCGCCGCGAGAGCAGGGATCGAGGCAACCTCGACAGAGGTCACCCGTGTTGCCTCGATTGCCCTTGCGCGTTCGCTGATCGTACGCAAACCGCTTAAAAAAAGCTCGGCTTGCGAAAAAAAGGCGACCCCCTGCTCGGTTGGCGCAATCCGAGGGCCGTTTCGATGTAGGATCGGAAATCCAAGTTCCTGCTCGAGATCTTGAATGAGCCGGGTGATTACCGGTTGTGACTTGCCGAGCGCCTTGGCCGCTCCGGTCATGCTGCCGATCGAAATCACAGCGACAAAGGCTTCAAGCTGTTTCGTATCAAGATAGTCAACGGGCATCTGAGAGAACCTTGGATTGGCAAGACCAGGGGCAAAGCAGTTATCCGAGATGGATCCCCGGACGCCCTCCAGGTGCCCGATTGTACCCATAAACGGATCTGCTCCTTGGATGCTAGAGCCGGCACACAACACTGGCATTCTCCAGCATCATGATCCGACGCTTATGAAACTGCGGTTTCGACTGCTCGGATCACGAAGGCGGCACTGCCCAGAGCGCCGTTCGGCAATCAAAAGGATCGATCTGGACATAGAAAATATCCCTTTCAATGCGCAAGACATGCGGCATAGCGGCGGAATATTCGGGCCACGTCCCTGAAAGCGTTTCGGGTACCGCATCTCGGATGAATGAAACCCAGACGTCATGGACCGCTTCTGCGAAAGTCGGGTCGGTGACGGCCTGACGGGATGGCAGATGGCCCACGTCCATGCCGCTACGATACCAGACTTCGCCGACTTCCCCGCCGTGCGGCGCGCCGAGTTCATCGGCTTCGATAGGACCATAGAGATACTTGTAGACCGGCTGATGCGCCGCATGCAGCCGGGCGAAGCGTGTGGCTGGATTCTGGAAGACGAGATCACCGCCGACCGCCCTCCAGATGCCGCGCGGAGAATGATCCGGCAGGACCTCGCGGTAGCGCCGGACGATTTCAGCGCCCGTCAGACCCATGGGCAGCACGCGTTCATGCAGCAGGCGGGCCGCGAGTTTGAAATCCATCTCCGGCTGCGCCGTCGCATGGGTGACGTATTCGCCGGTCGTGCAGCCGATCATCATCGGCACGGACGCGGTCTCGCCGCGTGCGGCCGCGTCTTCGGGATGGCGCGGAAGTGAGGCGCCGTCGATCACCGGAACGAAAGGCACGCCGAGCATCGAGGCGGAACCGTCCCGCACGAAATCATGCTGTTCGTAGGATTCGTTGCAGAGATCCCGTTGCGCGACGAGAAGCTTCTCGAAGGACACGTGCCGAAGTTCAGCTTCGGTGACCTGCAAATAGTCGAGCATGCGCCTGGTGAGTTTCTGCGCGTCGCCCATCGTGGAAACGCCCGTGCTTGCGCCGCTCTGCGGTATCGCCCGGGCGAAAAGCCCATGGGCGGCGGGCATCGCCATGACCGCCGCAACCGAAAACCCGCCGGCAGAGCGTCCTGCAAACGTCACCCGCTTCGGATCGCCACCGAAAGCCGCAATGTTGTCGCGTACCCACTCCAGCGCGGCGATCTGGTCCAGAAGGCCGCGATTGTCGGGCGAGCCGTCGTTCAGGTGCAGGAAGCCGAGCGCACCAAGCCGATAGTTGACTGTTACCTCCACGATGCCGCTGGCGGCGAAAGCACCGCTCTGCAGCACGACCTCGTTTGCCGAGCCCACGGCATAACCGCCGCCATGAATCCAGACTAGGACCGGCGCGAAGCCGGTGACGGAGGGCGTGCGGATATTGACCGTCAGGAAGTCCGTGCCGAATTCCAGCGTCGAGGCGGCAGCCTTGCCGACAGGACCATAGGTCGGAATCTGCGGGCACACCGCGCTGAGCGTCTTGGCGGAGCGAATGCCGGACCAAGACGGGACGGGCTGCGGCGCCGCAAAACGCCACTCGGGGGTGATGGGGGCCGCGTAGGGAACTCCGAGAAAGGCGGCATAGCCGTTCTCTTCGAAGCCCTCAACTGTGCCCGCATTCGTTTCAACCCGCATGTCAGAGCGCCCTGCGCAGGCCGATCAGCTTCTCGACCGCGACCACCACCCCGACCGAGATCAGGATCAGGATGACGGAGAGCGCCGCGATCTGTGGATCGGTGGAATATTCGAGATAGTGATAGATTTCCGTCGGCAGGGTCGAGGCCTTGACCGATACGATGAAGAGCGAGATCGTCGCCTCGTCGAAGGAGATGAGGAAGGCGATGACGCCGCCGGCGATCACGCCCGGACGTACCAGCGGCAGGGTAATGCGCCAGAATACCATGCGCGGTGAGGCGCCATGCACGAGCGCTGCCTCCTCGATGCGGATATCGACCGACATCAAACTCATGGTGATCGTCCGCACCGTGTAGGGGATGGTGATGCCGAGATGAGCGAGCACGATGCCGGGATAGCTATCGAGCAATCCGAGCGGTGCGATCACCAGCATGATGCCGACCGCAAGCACGATATGCGGCACGAGGAACGGAGCAAGGATGAGGAAATTCATCGCCGCCTTGCCGCGGAAATTGTAGCGCGCCAGCGAGAGCGACAGAAGCATGCCGGCCGAAACCGCGACGATGCCGACGATCGCCCCGATGATGAGGCTTCGCCAGAAGGCCGAAATGAACTTGACGTTGTAAAAGACCTTCACATAGGAGCCGAAGGAGAAGCTCTCCGGCGGGAAGGCCAGATATTGGCGCGTATCGAACGAGATGATGAAGACGATGATGATCGGCGCCAATAGGAAGAGATAGAGTAGCGTGATCAGCGTGTTCCAGGCGATACGGCCAAAGAGTGCGTTTTCCTGCATGGCCGGCCTCACATTTCGAGGGCGCGCAGGGCGCGCTGATAGAGCAGGATGACACTGCTGAAGAGCACCAGCAGCATAACCGACAGGGCCGCCGCCAGCGGCCAGTTGAGCGTCACGGTCGCCTCGTTGAAGACCTCCGTGCCGAGCACGAAGACGCGTCCACCGCCCATCAGCCTCGGTGTCACGAAGGATGAAATCGCCAGGACAAAGACGAGCAGCGCCGCGGTCAGCACGCCCGGCAGGCTAAGCGGCAGGATGATGCGCGTGAACACCCTGAAGCGGTCTGCCCCGAGCAGCGCCGCTGCTTCCTCAAGCTGCGCATTCAGCCGCCCGAATCCGCTCAGCATGGCGAGAATGGCATAGGGCATCAGGATTTCGATCAGCGCGACGGTGGCGCCGAAACTATTATTGGTCAGCTTGACGACACCGTCCGTCAGCGACAGCGTCTGGAGGGTGCTATTGATGACGCCCCGGTCTCCGAGGATGACCATCCAGCCATAGGTCCTAACGACTGAAGACGTCAGAAGCGGCGCGACGGCAAGTGCGGTCAGGACGCCGCGCAAACGGCTTTCCGTGCGCACCAGAAAGAGGGCGATCGGGTAGGACAGAACCACCGCGAAGATTGCCACGTTGAAGCCGAGCAAGAGCGTGTTCCAGGCCACACGCCAGTAGAACGGGTCGAACAGCACGGCGGAATAGGATTGAACCGTCCAGTCGCCGCCGCCGAATGCGCTCATCGTAGAAGACGCGAACGAGGCTCTGAACAGCCATATCAACGGCAGGAGAAAAGTGATGAACAGAGCGAGGAGCCCCGGCAGAAGCAACATCAACAGGACGCCGCGCGGTACATTGGCCTTGGGAGACGCAGCAGCTGGGAGGGCGACCGTGCTCATGACGAGACCTGCCCGACCAGCGTCACGTCTTCCGGAGCGACGGCGAGCGTCACTTCGCTGCCCTTTTCGGGCAACATGCCGGCATGGGTCGGAAGGTCGGCCTGAAGCAGCCTGCCGCCACAGCGAACGTTGAGCGTCAGCATCTGGCCACGATAGACGATGTGCTCGACGGTGCCGGTGAAGCTGTTCGGCTGGCCGGCATTGCGAGCGAGCAGCAATCTGTGGGGTCGGATCATCAACTTGACCGTCGATCCGAGCGCAGCATCTCCGACGAAGCGCAATGCCTTGAGGCCTTCGACGACGGCAAGACCGGCCTCGGCCACCTTGCCTTCGAAGAAGGTTCCCGCACCGATAAAGGAGGCGACGAATTCGGTCTGCGGCCGGTCGAAGATCTCGCGCGGCGTGCCGATCTGCTCCAGACGACCGGCGGACATGACGGCCAGGCGGTCAGCCATCGACAGGGCCTCGTCCTGGTCGTGGGTAACGAAGATGGCGGTTACGCCCGTGCGCGCCTGGATATCGCGGATTTCGTCGCGCATCTCGTCACGAAGCTTGGCATCGAGATTGGAAAGCGGCTCATCGAGCAGCAGCAGATCCGGCTCGATCACCAGTGAGCGGGCGATCGCCGCCCGCTGCTGCTGGCCGCCGGAGAGCTGGCCGACCTTGCGCTCGCCGAGCCCAGTGAGCTTGACGAGATCAAGCGCCTTCTTGACGCGCTCCTCCCGTTCGGTCCGGCTGATCTTGCGCATTTCGAGCCCAAACGAAATGTTCTCGGCAATCGTCATGTGGGGAAACAGGGCATAAGCCTGAAAGACCATGCCCATGTTGCGCTTGTAGACGGCGATAGACGAGACGTCCCTGCCGTCGAGCCTGATAGCGCCGGACGTCGGGGCGACGAGACCGGCAATCATGCGCAGGATCGTGGTCTTGCCGCAGCCGGAAGGACCGAGCAAGGCCAGCATCTCGCCGCGCGGCAGCGAGAAACTGACGTGGTCCACGGAAGGCTTCTGGGCGCCTGGATAGGTCTTCACGAGATTGTCGATGATGACGTGATGATCTGCCATGACTGCCAGTTTCCTTCAAATGGATCAGTTGAGTGCGATGACTTCGCGGTTGATGCGCTGGATCCAGGCCGAGTATTTTTCGGCGACGAAGTTCCAGTCGAGCGACATTTGGGCGGCCTGGGCTTCCTTCGAGCCGTAGATGCGTGCGGCAACGGCATCCGGCAGCTTCACCTTGCTGTTGACTGGACCATAGAAGCTCTTCTCGGCGAAGGCCGCCTGGGCTTCCGTGCCGAGCGCATAGTTGATGAAGAGCTGGGCCGCCTCGGCATTCTTGGAATTCTCCACGAGGCCGATGGTGTTTGTCTGGCCGATCGAGCCCTCCTTCGGGGCCGCAACGCCGATCTTGCCGCCCTGCGTATCATGCAGGTATTGAGCGCGTCCGTTCCAGCAAATCGACAGATCGACTTCACCGCTCTGGATCACGGCATAGCAATCCGGCGCTGGCTCCCAGGTGGAAACGTTCGGGGCGATCTGCTTGAGCATATCTAGGGCCGGATCGATGCTCTGCTTGTAGTCGGTGCCCTTCAGCTTATCGAGGATCGGCAGCAGGATGACGCCGCGGGTATCGCCGAGCTTCGCAGCAATCTTGCCCTTGTATTTCGGATCGGTCAGGTCGTTCCAGCTGGTCGGCGGCTGCTTGACCGTGTCGGTGTTGTAGAGGATTGCCAGGTTGTCCTGCGAAAACGCGACAGCCTTGTCACCGTCGAGGCGAGCCCAGGCAGGCATCTCGTCGAGCACCTTCACCTTGGCCGGATCGAGCTTGGTGAAGATGCCGTCCTTCGCCGCCTTGATGGCGACTGCGACGTCGATCAAGGCAATATCGACTTTCGGTTCCGCCCGCTGCAGGGTGAGCAGTGCAAGCGTTTCGGCAGAGTTTTTGCTCTGCTGATAGGTCACGCTGATATCGGGATACTTGGCCTTGAAGGGGTCGATGATGAATTTTTGGTAGTTGTCGGCGAACACGCCGGAAAAGCCGACGATATTGACCGTTCCCTTGACCGAGGCGTCCTGAGCCTGGGCGCCGCCCATGAGTGCGAACAAGCCGGCCGCAACGACGCCGGCGCCGACCAGCATCCGCGAAATTCCGTTCTGCATGAATGTCGTCATGTCTGTCTCTCCAGTTTTGTGCGGGGCCTATCTTCTACCGCCGCGCAGTTCCCAGGCTCGCAAATACGAGCCCTTCTTTCCCGTAGTTCGGCAATTTCCTTCCTGCCGGCGGCAAGCGCCGGCAAGGATCATGCGGTCGGTGTCCAGGCCCTATCGAGCAGCCGCAGCCAGTTCCCGCCCAAGAGCTTCAGGATGAGATCCTCGCTCCAGCCGCGCGCCAGCATGCGGGCCGTCAGGTTCGGCATTTCGGTCATCCGCTCGATGCCCTTCGGCTTGGAAATCTTGACTGACCCGAACTCCGTAAGTTTGCGCGCCGTGCCTTTGTCCTTGTTGGCCCACAGCAGCCAGGGACCGGGACGTGGACGATCGAGCGAGAAGTCGGTGCCGATGCCGACATGGTCTTCGCCGACCAGATCGATGATGTAGGCCATGGCATCGAGGTAGTCCTCGACGGTAGCGTCATTGCCGGCGGCAAGGCCCGGCGCAAACAGGCTGACCCCGATCAGGCCGCCTTTTTCGGCGCAAGCGACGAAGAGTTCGTCCGGCTTGTTGCGTTTCACGTCTTTCAGCGCCCGAGGGAGGATGTGGGAAATGCAGACCGGGCTCTTCGACTGTGCGATGACGTCTGCGCTGGTCTTGTCGCCTACATGGCTGAGGTCGCAGAGCACACCGACGCGATTCATTTCCGCCAGGACTTCCTTGCCGAAGCCGGTAAGACCGCTGTCGACCTCCTCCAGGTAACCGGCGCCGGAATAGTTCTGGGTATTGTAGGTGAGCTGCATGATGCCGACGCCGAGATCCTTGAAGATCTCCACGTAATCGAGCTTGTCTTCCAGCGGCGAGGTATTCTGCCAGCCGATGATGATGCCGGTCTTGTTCTCGGCCTTCGCCGCACGGATGTCGACGACGGTGCGGACCGGGCGCAGGATATCGTCGTTCTCGCGCAGGAACCGCTTCCATTCCGAGACGTAACCGATGCCTTCGCGGAAATTCTCCCACAGGAGCGACGAGACGTTGACTGCGGTTAAGCCGCCGGCGCGCATTTCCTCGAATATCGGGCGGCTCCACTGGCAGGTCTGCAGGCCATCCACGATGATGGCATCGTCATGCAGCTTCTTGGCGTCCGGTTTATCGGTGGCAGGCATCACGCGGGTTCCTTCAATGCATCAATCATCTTTCGTCCGGCCTTGAGCGCCCGGTCGACGAAATCCAGGCGGTCCTGGCCCCAGAACAGCTCTTCGCCGATGACATAGGTCGGCGTACCGAAAATGCCGAGCCGCTCGGCCTCGGCGAGGTTTCCATGCCATTCGGCAACGACTGCTTCGGATTGCAGATCGACGATCAGTGCGGCAGCAGCCTCACCCGCGGTCGCAAGCGCGATGGTGCGCAGCGTGGCGAGATCGGCAATGTCTCGCTCTTCGGCCCAGAGGGCGCGCTGGACGGCGAAGGAAAAGGATATGGCGTCGAGCCCGGCATTCTGGAGCGCGATGACGGCATGCGCCGCCGGCTCGATCGTCCGGCAGGGATAGAATTTCGGTTTCAGGTTCAGCGGCATGCCGAGATGTTCCCGCCAGCGCCTAAGCTCCACCTCGTGATAGAGCTGCCGCGCGTCCGGCCGCTTGCGCAGCGGAATGCCCCCGTTCACCTCGATGATGCGGATCGGCCGCAGGCGCACTGGCGCGCCGTTGTCGCGGGCAATCGCGATCGCCTTCTGCGCCCCGAAATAGGCCCAGGGCGACGAAATGCCGTAGAAGATCTGCAGCTCCAGGGTTTGCTCATCCATTGGCACGGGTCATTTCCTCATAAATGTCTGCATCGGTCCACTCGTCGCCGAGAAGTTCGGGCGTATCGAAGCCCAGGAAGCGATCGAGGTGGTAAGCGCGATCCTCGACGAACAGCGACCGGGCCAGTCCCGTCGCAAGGCGCGTCGCTCCTTCGCTGATCGAAGGAATTCCGCTTGTGATCTTGCCGTGCGACGGAACTGCCGGAAAGGCAAAGCAGAAGATCCGCGAAATGGCGGCCGACGTCGCCGGATCGAGGCCCGGTTTCGCCTGAAACTCGAAGGCCGGCCCCAGATACGGTGTAGATCCGATCCCCGCGTGTTCCCATCCCGCCGGCGGCGTGTAGACGTCCCGCCAGAGCAGGATTTTGTCCTGCAGCGCCGCAAATTCCGGCCGCCTGGCGAAATCGACGGAAAAGCCCGTGGCGAAGATCGCCAGATCGGCCGCATAGCGCCCTTTCGGCGTCACCACCTCCACTGCACCATCGGCCTCGACCAGATCGTCGACCGGGCTTGCAACATGGAAGAATGCATTCGAATGGCGCGACACCCGTAAAACGCTGTGACGCGGCGGCGGGATCTGAGCCCACTCGCCGGCGACCATATAGGTCCATTTGTCGGCATCCGGCAGACCGAGATAACCATGCGTCATGCCCTGGCTGCCGATACCGGTGAACTTGTCGATGCGCGGGATATGAGGGCGGCGGACGAAGATATCGACGCGGGCAGCACCTGCCTCCAGGGCCGCGGCGGCATTGTCCATGGCCGAGGCGCCCGCCCCCACGACGGCAACCCGCCTGCCCTTCAAAGAGGACATGTCGATGCGATCGGCGCCATGCTTCACGAAACGCGACGGAACGCGGCTCGCGACATCCGGCAGCGTCGGTGCGCCCAGCCCATCGAGGCCGGTCGCCAGGACGACACGGCGGGCCAACACCTTCCGCACCGCCCCGTCATTGCTCAGGTCGAGCGCCACCAGGCCGTCCGGGCGGAATCCGAGGCCGGAAAGCGCGGTTTCGTTGACGACGTCGAGCCCGAGCACACGTCGGTACCAGACGAGGTATTCCATCCACATCGGACGTGGGATCAGGTCCATGTCGATATAGGCCTGCTCGCCATATTGCGCTTCGAACCAGGCGCGAAACGTCAGCGACGGAATGCCGAGCGCCGGGCCGGTCGCGTCCTTGCGGGTTCGCAGTGTCTCCATCCGCGCGTAGGTGATCCATGGGCCTTCAAACCCCTGGGGCGCGCGGTCATAAGCCCGAACGTTGGGGATACCGACTCTCTTGAGAGCCGCCAGAGTGACTAGGCCGCAAAGGCCCGCGCCGATCACCGCAACGTCCAGCACTTCGGCGCCATCGACTTCGGTCCGCGGCATCCAGCCCTTCGGTGGTTGATTCAGCCACAAAAGGTCGAGTTCGAGGCGCCGTTCGAGCGCCTCTAAGTTCGTTGGCCGATTTTGGTCGCGGGTTCGCATCAGATTACTTTATTATGTGTAATTGACATAGATATGCCGCCATGATGCGACATTAGAAATTTAACTCATTCCCCGAACTATGCAAGCATGGTGGGCGCGCCGAACCGCCGCCAAGGGAATTCAATTTTCAAGAATGCGTAGAATCGCAAAATCGGTCCGCGACTAGGTCGGTGTCGTTACAGGCGGGGCGCGAACGAATCCATGCAGCATCAGATCAATAGTTATGCCGGATAAATCGCAGGCTAACCGTCCAGTCCATCGATCGCCCGCGAGAATTTAATCGAGACGCCAGCCTGTTCCTCGCATCTAGTCTGACCGATGCGGCGGGCTCGAACCACGGCAGTCGCGAAAACTGAATGAATATTCTATCAAATCTATAGAGAAAGAGAATAACCCGTCTTTCTCGTGCAGCGGTCCATGCCTTAGTTTGCTGCAGATCGAAACATCAGGGCGCCATCGGCCGCCTTCGCGACAGAACCATAAGTTCAAGGGATCGGACGAAACATGCTGAGACGACATTCGACATCGCGGTTTAAGCGCCTGGCCGCGGCAATCGCTTTTTCATCCTCATTCCTTGCAGGTATTCCATCCACAGGCTTCGTCGGGGAAAGCTACGCTCAGGCCGATGACCGAAAGACCGTTACGATCAAGGACGAGCTCGGTCGCGAGGTAACGCTGCCGGTTCCTATCAAAGCCGTCTATCCCGATCTGTGGTATCAGACCGAGATCGTCCGTGCGATTGGCGCCGGCAAGTCCATCGTTGCCGTCGATCAAACTGCCGATCCCAGCAAGAACCCGGCAAACAAGGACTACTTTGCGGAATTTGCCAACGTACCGGATGCCGGAAACTTCAACGGACCGAATTGGGAAACGATCGCCAGTTCAGGAGCCGAAGTATTCTTCGCTCGCCGTAACTCTCCCTGGCAGGACGCCGAACAAAAGCTTAAACCGTTTGGCATCCAAGTCGTGGTGGTCAGCGCATGGGATCCCAAGGTGCTCCGCGCGCAACTGCCGAATGTCGGCAAGATTTTCGGTGCCGAGAAAGGCGCGACGGATCTCGCACAGCTCTATGACGATATCGACAAGGTGCTGACGGAACGGCTGAAGGGCGTTGAACCCAAGAGGGTCTATTTCGAGAACAATGCCGATTTTGTCACGTCCGTGCCCGGCTCCGGATGGCATGACACAATCGTGCTGGGAGGCGGCAAAAACATATTCGGTGACATTAAAATCGGCAATACCGGCAGTGCCTCGGTTCATCAATACACGGTCGATCCCGTCGAGATCATCAATCGCAATCCGGACGTCATCATCCATAACGGTGTCGACGGCCAGGCCTCCGGCTACCAGGCCTGGGATAAGACGCTGCTCGAAGGTGAGGCGCAGCGGATCGTCAGCCGACCAGGCTGGGACGCGATCAAGGCCGTTCAGGACAAAAACGTCTTCGTCTTCAATAATTTTCTTTATTCGGCACTGGGCAAGCAGCTCGGCGCGCTCGTCGTCGCCAAATGGCTCTACCCCGATCGTCTCGCGGATGTCGATCTCGACGCGTATTTCGCAAGGTGGCTGGAGCCCCAGGGCGTGAAGGCAAAGCCTGCCGCGGACTACCTCTACAAGCTCGGCGGATAACCGCAGATCAATCCGAGCCAAGGCGCCACGCCGATTGTTGAGGAAGACAATGAGTTCGACACAGACTGAACCCTCTCTTGCCGGCCTCCCGGACAAACAGCCGAGCAGGTCCGGCCGTGCCGGCGACCGCTATACCTCTCAAAAATGGGCGATCGCCGTGGGAGTGGCAGCGGTGATCGTCACGGCGCTCATCGGCATCCAGATCGGCACGTCAGGCGCGACGCTCGCCAATGTGCTTGAAACTTTCTGGGCGAAGCTCGCCGGAATCCCTGCCCCGGATCGGGCGACGTTGCAGATTCAGAATATCATCTGGGAGCTGCGCGTGCCGCGTATTGCGCTGGCAATCCTCGGTGGGGCGGCTCTTGCGGTCGCCGGCACCCTGTTCCAGGGACTGCTTCGCAATCCCCTGGTCAGCCCTTACACGCTCGGGATCGCGCCAGCTGCAGCCTTCGGCGCATCTCTCGCCATCGTCGTGTTCGGTGCGACAGCCGGGAGTGCTGCCGTCTCCCTGGTGGTCGGCGCGCTACTATTCTCTTTCCTCAACACGGCATTGGTCCTGACGCTCGCTTCGACACGCAACCTCAATGCCACAACACTCATCCTCGTCGGCATTGCGCTTTCGCAACTGTTTGGGGCTCTGACCGCATGCATCCAATATTTTGCCGCAGATGAGATCCTGGCCGCGATCGTTCGCTGGACCTGGGGGTCCGTCAACAATTCCGCATGGTATCAGGTCCTCGCCCTGCTTGCTCTATTGGGTGTGACCTTTCCCTATATCCGTTTCCGCAGCAGCGCGCTGAACGCGATCGCATTCGCCGGTGACGACTCCGCAAAAAGCCTGGGCGTTGCAGTGTCCAGGGTGCGGTTCGAAACCATCGCAATCGCTGCCACGCTAACCGCCGTCACCATCGCGTTCACCGGGATTATCGGCTTCGTCGGGCTTGTCGCGCCGCATATCGCGCGCCTGGTGGTCGGGGCCAATCATCGCTTCCTGATCACCTTCTCCGCCATCATCGGCGCACTGCTGCTCGTTGTATCGGATGCGGTCGGCAGGCTGGTGATCATACCCGGCGTCATCCCTGTTGGCATCATCGACGCTTTGGTCGGCGCTCCAATCTTTCTCTATCTGATCCTCACGCGACAAAAGGCGATCGAATGACCCTCAAGATTGACTCTCTCGTCGTCGGCTATGGGAAGAGGACCATTGTTAAAGACGCCTCTCTTCAGATCGGAAAAGGCGAACTCGTTGGGCTCCTGGGCTCAAACGGCTCAGGTAAATCAACGTTGATCAAAACCATCGCCGGCATCAACACGAAGACGAGCGGCACCATCAAATGGAACGGGACGACGGATCTGGCAAAATTTCCCCGGCGCGATCTGGCGAAGATCGTTGCCTACGTTCCGCAGTCTATCAGCCTCTCTTTCGGGCTCGATATCAGGGAGGCCGTTCTGTTGGGACGTACACCTTATTTTGGCACGCGACCGCGGCAAGAAGACTGGGATCACGTCGAAGCGGCGATGAAACTGCTCGGCCTCGACGAGCTCGGCGATCGTGCTGTGACCGAACTATCGGGTGGTCAGGGGCAACGTGTGCTGATTGCCCGTGCCCTGGCACAGGATCCTGAGATCTTGCTCCTCGACGAGCCAACCAGCGCGCTCGACATCCGCTACCAATGGCAGACCCTTAGTGTTGCGCGCCAGGTCACACGGGACAAGAACGTTGCCGCAGTCATCGCCATTCATGACCTGAACCAGGCCGCCCGCTTCACGGACCGGGTCGTTTTCCTTCACGAGGGCGAAGTCATCGCCGAGGGACGACCGGCCGACGTCTATTCTGTCGAACTGATCAAAAGGATTTACGGCGTCGACGTCGAACTGTCGACCTACAAGGGATTTGTCCAGGTGCACCCGCTGTCAGAGCACGACGCTGCGCATCGAGGCCCCGTACTGTTTCCGTCTGCGCTTGCAGTCGATCCCGAGCAGCGGCGGCTCGAGCTCCAAGGCCGTTACACCGCCTAAACTAATTTCGAGGACACCGACATGACGAACAAATGGGGAAACCGCCAGAGTGAGCGCGGTGCCGGATTGGTTCTGGGTCTCCTACTTGGTGGGACAGGGCAGACGAAGAAGCCGGGCACCAACGGGTCGACCGACAACTTGCTCGACATCGACGCTTATATCGAGCAGGCCCAGCAGGCAGAACGCGGCAAGATTCACACGATCTTCCTCGCTGATGCGCTTGTGACGAGCGAGACGGCGCCAAAGCCAGGCCTGGAGCCTGTTACACTCCTCAGTGCGCTCGCTGCCAAGACATCGAGGATCGGTCTTATCGGTTCGATATCCACCTCCTTTACGGAGCCCTACAATCTTGCCCGTCAAGTTCTATCCCTTGATCACATCTCGCGAGGCCGCGCCGGCTGGAACTTGGTAACGTCTTCGGCTGGCGAGAAGAACTTTGGCAAGACATTGCCGGCGCATGACGATCGTTATGCCGTCGCGGAAGAATTCGCTGACGTGGTTCAAGCACTTTGGCAAAGCTGGGAACCCGACGCGGTGACCTACGACACGCACGGACGCCAGTCGGTGGATGCGAAGAAAGTTCATCGGATCGATTGGGTGAGCGACAATTTCAATATCCAAGGTCCGCTGAACGTGTCTCGCAGCCCGCAGGACAAACCAATCCTCGCCCAGGCGGGCTCCTCCGCGGAAGGTCGTCAGCTGGGAGCCCGCATCGCCGACGTCATCTTCACGACGGGCTTGACGGACGCCGAGCCGTCGATCGAGCTCTACAAGGACTTCAAACAGCGCGCGTCGGGCTTCGGCCGCTCACCCGATGCCATCAAGATCCTGCCAGGTGTTGCGCCGGTGATCGGATCGACGGACGAGGAGGCAAAGCGCTTCTGGCAGAAGATAATCGATGAGATCGACTTCGAGGAGGGCCGCAAGTCACTCGCCGGCCAGTTCGGCGGCATCGATTTCGAAGGCATCGACCTCGATGCGCCGATCCCTGTCGACGAACTTCCACAGACCGCTGATGTGCAGGGGCGACGCTCGCGTTTCGGGGTTTTCCGTAATCTCATCGAGAGTGGCAAGGTCCGGACCGTGCGCGATCTGATCATTTACCACTCCAGCGGCGCCGGCCATTGGTTTCCGATCGGTTCGGTCGAAAACATCGCAGATCAGCTTCAGGATCGATACGAACGTGGCGCGACCGACGGGTTCAACTTCCTCGCCTTCACGCTGAAATATGAACTCGGCCTGTCGGCCGTGACCGACCACCTGATCCCCGAATTACAGCGACGGGGGATCTTTCACCGGGACTATCAGTACGAGACGTTGAGACAGAATCTCGGTGTCTGAATTCACCTTAACCAAGGCTGCCTGCACCTCATTACCCCGGCTGGGCAGGGATAAAATTCTACAATTTCTATAGAAAAAGAATGACCTGTCTTTCTGCGGCCGCGTGGTCGCGTTAGCATTCCCACATGATCCGATGAAGCAACATGGGGTAATCAAATGCCGACCGAATTTATCAGCATCACTTTTCCGAACGCGTCGACCGAGATCAATCCTCTGGAGAATCCGGCGCTCGACCCGCAATTCATCGAGCGCTACGCGCGTTCGCTCGACGATTACGGCTTCAACTACACGCTCATTCCCTATGATAGCGCATCCTTCGATCCTTTTACTATCGGTGCGACCGTGGCGGCGCACACGAAGAACCTCAAGATCATCATCGCTCTTCGTCCCAACACCATCTATCCAACCGTTGCGGCAAAATCGCTCGCGACGCTTGATCAACTGAGCGGCGGGCGCGTCGTCGTCCACTTCATCGCTGGCGGAAGCGACGAGGAGCAGGCCAAGGAAGGCGATTTCCTCGACAAACGTCAGCGTTATGAACGGCAGGAGGAGTATATCCGCATTCTGCGTCGCGTCTGGCAGTCGAGCGAACCTTTCGACTTCGATGGCAGCTACTATCAATTCAAGCAGTTTCACAGCCGGGTGCGTCCGGTCAACGGCACCATCCCGGTATCGGTCGGCGGCTCCTCTGACGACGCCTACCGCATCGGCGGCGAGCTGGCCGATATTTTCGGGCTGTGGGGTGAACCGCTGGCGGAGACCAAGCAGCAAATCGATCGCGTCTACGCCGAAGCGGCACGCGCCGGACGCAAGGATCGTCCGCGGATCTGGGTCACCTTCCGGCCGATTATTGCGGAAACGGACGAGCTTGCCTGGGCCAAGGCTCATCGCACGCTCGACTTGTTGAAGGAAAATCGTGCCAAAGGTCTCGGCAAGGTTCCGCCGACCGCCCCTTCTCCGCAGAATGTCGGCTCGCAGCGCCTGCTGGAAATCGCCTCGCGCGGCGATGTGCACGATCGGGCTCTCTGGTACCCGACGGTGACGGCGACCAATGCGCGCGGCGCGTCCACTGCCCTAGTCGGGTCGCCGCAAACCATCGCGGATTCCATCCTCGACTATGTCGATCTCGGCGCCGACCTGATCTCGATCCGCGGTTATGACAATCTGAATGATGCGATCGACTACGGCCGCTATATTCTGCCACTCGTCAGGGCGGGTCTGGCGGAGCGAGAAGCCCCGAAACAGGCCGTTGCCTAAGCTCCGTCAGCAAGCGGATCACCGACGTGCTCGCGAAGATCAGCCATCGCGCGGAGAGCGTGATGGCATTTCCCGCCGCCTTTAGAGAGGCTGAAGAAAATTGCCTTATAGCACCAATGACTTGGCGGACGTGACCAGCCAGCTGGCGGCCGCAGCCCCCGCAGCGGACGCCTCTGGCGCCTTTCCCTGGGCAGGTATCGAGGCCGTTCATGCTTCCGGCCTTCTCGAAAGTACGGTGGCAGCGCGGTTCGGCGGGAAGGGAGCGAGTGTTGCCGACGTTGGGCGAATCCTCGCAGCGCTTGGCCGGGGTGATCCTTCCGTCGCCCTGATCAGCGCGATGACCATCTTCACGCATCTCGGCCAGGCGGCAACCAACCGCTGGCCGGAGCCGCTTTACCGACGACTGCTCGACGACGCCCGGGATCGTCCGATCCTGTTGAACGCAGCGCGGGTCGAGCCCGAGCTTGGCTCCCCCGCTCGTGGCGGACTGCCCCACACGTTGGCGCGCCGTACCGCCGGTGGCTGGGCGATTTCCGGTCGCAAACGTTTCGTCACCGGTGCGCTCGGCCTCACCCATTTCCTGGTCTGGGCTTGTACCGATGAAACGCCACAGCGGGTCGGCACTTTCATCGTTCCATCGACACGTCCCGGTATTACCGTGATCGAGAACTGGAAGAGCCTGGGAATGCGGGCAAGCGGCTCGCACGACGTCGAGTTCAAGGACGTTGAGGTGCCGCTCGAAGACGTCCTCGATCTGGTCGACATCTCCGCAGGCGCGCAGGACAATCGCGCCCATGCCGCCGCATCCGTTGCGCTGACCGCCATCTATCTTGGCGCAGCCGAAGCTGCCCAGGATGCATTCATCCGCTTCGGCCACGAACGCATCCCCGCCAATCTGGGCGTCCCGATTGCAAGGACGGACAGGTTCGTTTCTGCAGCTGGCGAGATTGACCTCCTCGTGGGTGGCGCGAGACAAATCCTGTTCAATGCGCTCGACCATTCACTGGATGAAGCGGAAACTCTCATCAGGGCTCGCCTTCTCGCAGCTCGCAACATACGCGACGCTGTCCAGCTTGCCGTTCGCACGCTTGGAAATCCCGGTCTCAATGGCGATTTGGGCATCGAGCGCCATTTCCGTGACATCCAATCGGTTCTCGTCCACGCGCCCCAGGAAGACACTTCGGTTTCGATCCTCGGCCGCTCGGCATTCGATCGGTGGAACCGGACAAACGAGGAGAAGCAGCACTCCTTCAGCGAGGAAAAAACTGCCGAGGCAATCTCCGGCTCCCGGCGGGCAGAAGGCACACGAGAACTCCTGAACGCGATTTCCGGAAGGCGAGCATGACGCGCTACATCATCATAGGTGCAGGCGCTGTCGGCGCCAGCCTTGCCGCGCAGTTCGAGCTCTCAGGCCTCGACTATGCGCTCGTCGGCCGCGGCGCCCAGATAAGACATATTATCGATCGTGGGCTGACCTACCAACGGCCCGCCGGGACGCGGCAGATCCGGCTCAACGCATTTGATACGGCCCAGCCACCACCGCTACGGCAAGACGACATCCTGCTGCTGACAGTGAAATCTCAGGACGCTGCAGAAGCGCTTGCCTTCTGGTCCTGGCGGGCGCTCGAAGGCTCTGAGACACTGACAGCATCCGGCCTGCCGATCGTCACATTTCAAAACGGCCTGGCGACGGAAGCGGCAGCTCTTAGACTCTTTGCGAACGTCTACGGGGCCAGCATCTTGACGCCTGCCCGATTCACCGAGACCGGAAAGGTCGTGGTCGGCGGCGACCCCAAGGTGGCCATCGTCACCCTTGGCCGCTATCCTCATGGCGCGGATGAGACGGCTGCCCGCCTCGTCGCGGATCTCGTCCGATCCGATTACATTGCCGAGACCAGCAGCGATATTCGCCGGTGGAAGGCGGCGAAGCTTCTCCACAATGTCCGCAATGTGCTGGAGCTCTTCGATGGCGCGGAAGATGCGCGCGCAGCATTCAGTGCGGCTCTTGTCGAGGAGGCTGAAGCGGTGCTCAAGGCAGCGGGTTATTCTTTCGCGTCGCCCTCCGAACGTACGGTCAGCATAGTGAATTGGAAGATCGCCGAAAACTCAGGCATTCGGCCCGGCCAGCAGTCGACCTGGCAGAGTTTCACGCGCGGTGCGTCGAGCGAAGTCGATTACTTAAATGGAGAGATCGTTCTTCTGGGGCGCCTGCATGGGATAGATACACCCTTCAATCAGGCTGCCCAGGAAATCGCCGGATCCGTGGCGCGACAAGGTGGCTTCACGACGCTCCTTCCTTTCGCTAGTCTGCGTCGGCTTGCCGAGAACCACCTTTCTTTCTCCACCCTTAGCCATTCGAGGCCGAAAGCACATCAAACGGACTAGTCCCGGGGTGTTGCATGAACGGCATCCGGACCGACACAATGAAAATATCCGAGCATATCCTGACCACCGCTGGCGCCCTCTTCTACAAGGAGGGCATTCGCGCCGTGGGCATCGACCGCATCGTCGACGAAGCCAACGTCGCCAAGGCAACCCTCTACAGACATTTTCCGTCCAAGGATCATCTTGTCGCAGCCTATCTCAAGGAGCGTCACGAACGCGTCCTCCTTCAGCTGAGAGAGGTCACGTCCATCGTCGCGCTCCTGCCACGTGACCAGATCGCCTTGATTTTCGAGCGCCTGTTCGAAAAGGCCGACAGTCCCGAGTTTCGCGGCTGCGCCTTTGCACTGGCGGTTGCCGAACACGGAGATTCCGAGCGAGTCGTTTCTATCGCTCGCGAGCACAAGAATGCCGTGCGCGACGTCTTCCGCTCCATCATGTCGGCTGCCAGGTGTTCGACCGAACAGGCTGCCGCCCACATGTCGCTACTTTATGAGGGAGCGCTGGCGACGGTCGCCGTCGGCCGCGATCCCCAGGCCGTTCTGGTGGCGCGTGATTGCGCGCTGTCCGTCTTTGATGTGGCCACCGGCCAATTTATCCCATCCGGAGGAAAGCCTTATGACCAAAACCATTGATTACTTTTTCGGGATTGGGTCGCCATGGTCCTATATCGGCCTTGACCCATTTGTCGAGCTCGCGTCACGATCCGGCGCCGAAGTCCGCCCCTATCTTATCCCATTGATCGTCGAAAATGGTGCGATCTACTCGCGTGATCGGCCCGACGCCCGTCGCGCATACTGGGTAAAGGATCTCCGGCGCTGGGCGGCTCTTCGTGGCAAGACGCTCGACTTCACGAACCGATCAGCGCTCTCCGACCCCACTCCTGCCGGCTTTCTTGTGCTCGCGGCACAGCTTGAAGGACTGGACTGGGTTGGGCTCACCCGAGCGCTGCAGCAAGCCTTCTGGAGTACCGGCGCCGATATCGGCAATGCGGATGTGCGAAAGGCAATTGCCGATGCGGCCGGATTTGACGGTGCAGCACTCGAAGCGCGCACCGCGCTTCCCGATATTTCCGAACTCTGGAGCGGCAATCGTGACGTTGCAAAGGAGGCCGGTGTCTTTGGTCTTCCGACCTTCCGCTATGAAGGCGAGCTCTATTGGGGACAGGACAGCCTTCCTTTCCTGGAGCGTCATCTGTCGGGCGAGAAACTGGTGGCCTAGCCTATCGTCAAATCTCTATGGAAAATGCCATGTCCCTCACCTTACCCGGCCCGCTCGTCTCGACTGCCTGGCTGGCAGAACACCTCGATGAGCCCGGCCTCATTGTTCTCGATGGTTCCTACAAGCTTCCCGGTGTCCTGCCGGTCGCAGCGGACGACTATCATGAGCGGCATATCCCGGGCGCACGCTTCTTCGATATCGATCGTATCGCCGATACCTCATCCCCGCTGCCCCACATGTTGCCTGCGGCGGAGGTTTTTGAGCGGTTCGCCGGTCAACTCGGTCTGTCAAATGACAGCGTGATTGTCGTCTACGACTGGCCTGGCCTGATGTCGGCCGGGCGCGTCTGGTGGACATTGAGGGTCTTCGGCCATGTCAATGTCGCAGTCCTCAATGGGGGATTGCGCAAATGGCTCGCAGAGGGGCGAGCGGTCACGGCCGAGCTCGCGACCTACGACAAGGTGCGGTTCCATGCCTCGTACAATGCGTCCCTGGTCCGTTCGAAGGACGAGATCATCGACAACCTGCGCACTCGCGGGGAGCAGATCATCGATGCCCGTTCTGCGCCGCGGTTCAACGGTGACGAGAAGGAAGTGCGTCCCGGCCTGCGCCCAGGACATATTCCCCAAAGTCTCAATCTGCCCTTCACCGAGCTGGCGGATCCGCAAACCGGGGAGCTGAAGAGCGTCGAGGCGATCCGTTCGGCCTTTGAAACTGCCGGGCTTGATTTTTCGAAGCCTGTCGTTGCCAGCTGCGGCTCCGGCGTTACTGCCGGTGCGCTGGCATTCGGGCTTTATCTTGCGGGCAAGACGAATGTCGCAGTTTACGACGGTTCCTGGTCCGAGTGGGGCCTGCCGGGAAATACGCCGGTTGACACAGGTCCGGCTTCGCACGGACCCAGAGAATGAGCGGACTGTCGGCTGATCTTTGCGAGGCGCTGCACAACCGGTTCGGCGATCGGTTCTCCACATCGCATGCCTTGAGGGAGCAGCACGGCCGCGGTGAATCCCACCACACGGCGGCGATCCCGGATGCCGTTGTCTTTGCCGAAAGCACGCAAGACGTGGCAGAGACCGTCCGGCTCTGCACGACCGAAGGCGTGCCGGTCATCGCCTACGGCGCCGGTACCTCGCTTGAGGGACATCTGGCGGCGGTGCGTGGCGGCATCTCCATCGATCTCTCCCGCATGTCGCAGATCCTCCGCGTCAGCGCCGAGGATCTCGATTGCACGGTTGAGGCAGGCGTCACCCGCGAGCAACTGAACACCCATCTGCGCGACACGGGGCTGTTCTTCCCCATTGATCCAGGCGCCAATGCGTCGATCGGCGGCATGGCTTCGACGCGGGCGTCGGGCACGAATGCCGTGCGCTACGGGACGATGCGGGAAAACGTCTTGTCGCTGACCGTCGTGCTGCCGAGCGGCCAAGTGATCCGCACCGGCGGCCGGGCGCGCAAATCCGCATCCGGCTATGACCTGACGCGGCTGTTCGTCGGGTCGGAAGGCACGCTCGGCATCATCACTGAAGTGACGCTGCGGCTTTACGGAATTCCGGAAACCATCTCCGCAGCGCTCTGCTCTTTTGAGAGTGTCGAGCAGGCGGTCGGCGCGGCGATCGCGGTCGTACAACTTGGAATTCCAGTTGCTCGCATGGAACTGATGGACCGCGGCCTGATCACGGCCGTCAACGCCTATTCCAATCTGTCGCTGAAGATCGAGGACACGCTCGCCTTCGAATTCCACGGCTCCCCCGCTGGCGTGCAGGAGCAGGTGGAGATGGTAGCGGCGATCGTTGAGGACAACGGCGGCAAGGATTTCGAATGGGCAAACGCGCCAGAAGAGCGCAATCGCCTCTGGAAGGCGCGCCATAACGCGTTTTACGCGGTCGTCTCCCAGCGGAAGAACGCCAGGGGCTGGTCGTCCGACGTCTGCGTACCGGTCTCCCAGCTCGGCAGCTGTATCCTGAAGACGCGTGAGCTCCTGCGCGACTGCAGCGTTCCGGCCGCCATTCTCGGTCATGTCGGCGATGGCAATTACCACGTCGTCTTCGCCGTCGATCCAACGAACCAGTCCGAACTCGATGAGGTTGCGTCCATCAACAAGAAGATGGTGCAGCATGCAATCTCCGTGGACGGTACCTCTACCGGCGAGCACGGTGTCGGCACTGGCAAAATCGCTTACCTGCGCCAGGAACACGGCGCTGCCGTCGACCTCATGACCGTGATTAAGAACGCCATCGATCCGAAAGGCATCATGAATCCGGGCAAGATCCTGCCGGAATAGATGTCTTCGGCCTGCCAACTTTGACAGCGGGGCTATCCTGCACATGAACACGTTCCAAACCCACAGCTCTCATTGGGGCGCCTTTTCCGGCCGATATGAGGATGGAAAGCTCGAAATCCGTCCCCATCCGGCCGACCCGCATCCCTCGCCCCTGCTGGGCAACCTTGCTGCGATCGCCCATAGCCCCGCGCGTGTCAGACGTCCGGCGGTCCGGCGCGGCTGGCGTGCGGGCACCGCCGGCAACGCACAGGGTCGCGGCGCGGACGATTATGTGGAAATCAGCTGGCCGCAGGCGCTGGACCTCGTTTCGAAGGAGCTTCGGCGCGTTTATGCAGACTTCGGCCCGCAAGCCGTGTTCGGCGGGTCCTATGGCTGGTCGAGTGCCGGACGCTTCCATCATGCGCAGAGCCAAGTCCACCGTTTTTTGAATATGCTGGGCGGATATGTGCGATCCGTCAACACTTATAGCTCCGGCGCTGCAATGGTCATCATTCCACATGTTTTGGGACCATACGACCATTTCGACCGCAAGAGCGTCAGCTGGGATGCCATCGAAAGGAGCAGCGAGCTGATCGTCGCCTTCGGAGGAATGGCGATCAAGAATACGGATGTGCATGGCGGCGGCATAAGTGCCCATATCGTGCCCCGGACGCTGAGCGGCGCGCATGCGCGAGGCGCGCGTTTGGTCCTCGTCAGCCCACTCAAAGACGATTTTCCCGCTGAGCTGAATGCGCAGTGGCTGCCGATCGTCCCGGGCACGGATGTTGCACTGATGCTCGGTCTCGCGCATGTGCTGGTTAGTGAGGGATTGTACGACCGCAGATTTCTCGACCGCTACACGGTTGGTTACGAGCGCTTCGAGACCTATCTCCTTGGCCGCAGCGACGGTGTCGAAAAGAGCCCGGAATGGGCTTCCGGCATCTGCGGCATTACCGCCGATGTCATCAGGACTCTCGCGCGGACCATGGCGGGTGCCCGGACGCTGATTACCGTCAGCCATTCCCTCCAGCGCGCCGACTATGGCGAGCAGCCCGTCTGGATGGGCATCGTGCTCGCGGCAATGCTCGGCCAGATCGGGCTGGATGGCGGCGGCTATGCCTATTCCCTCGGTGCGTTAGGTAATATCGGCAAGAGCCAGCTCGCCGTCCCACTGCCGACCTTCAGCCAGTTCAAAAATCCCGTGCCGGATTTCATTCCCGTCGCGCGTGTTGCCGACATGCTCCTGAAGCCTGGTGACGAGTTCCACTACAACGGCCAGGCGATGCGCTATCCCGATATCCGCCTCGTCTATTGGGCGGGCGGCAACCCGTTCCATCATCATCAGGATCTCAACAGGCTGCGCGCGGCGTTCAAGAGGCCGGAGACCATCATCGTGCATGAGACGGCCTGGACGTCTTCAGCACGTCACGCCGATATCGTGCTGCCGGCGACGACGACGCTCGAGCGCGACGATATCGGAGCGGCGGACCGCGATCCGTTGATGATCGCGATGAAGAAGCTGATCGAACCGGTCGGCGAAGCGCGTGACGATTATGAGATCTTCTCGGAGATAGCCCGACGTCTCGGTACGTTCGAAGAGTTCACCGAAAACCGTACCAGCCGCGAATGGCTCGCTTTCCTCTTCGAGACGACGCGCAAGGCGCTCGCAGCCCTTGGACACCAGGCTCCCGACTTCGAGACGTTCTGGGAACGCGGAGAGATATGCCTGCCGCTCAAGCCCGATGACGGCGGACCGGCGCGCGCCTTTCGCCGTGATCCGTCTGCATCTCCCCTGCAAACGCCCTCCGGGAAAATCGAGATCTTCTCGCAGACGATCGAGAGCTTCGGCTACGACGATTGCCGCGGCCATCCGCAATGGTATCCTCCAAGGACCAAGGCAGAGACCGAAGAGAACCGCTATCCGCTACACCTGGTCTGCAACCAGCCGCATCAGCGGCTGCATAGCCAGCTGGACTATGGCGATTTCAGTCGCTCCACCAAAATCAAAGGCCGGGAACCGGTTCGCATCAACCCGGCCGATGCGGCCGCGCGCGGCATCTCGGACGGCGACATCGTGAGGCTGTTCAACGCACAAGGCAGCTGTCTTGCCGCAGCCGTGGTGAGCGAGAGCGTGCGAAGCGGCGTGATGCAGCTTGCGACGGGCGCGTGGTTCGAGCCGGATGATCCGAACGCCGACAAAGCCATGTGCGTCCACGGCAACCCAAACATCCTCACGCGCGATATCGGAACCTCGCAATTGGCCCAGGGTTCCACCGGACAGCTGACGAGGGTTGAGGTGGAGCGCTTCGCCGGCGAGGCGCCTCCGGTGCGGATCTTCGAGGCAATGAGGTTCGTAGACGACGCTGATAGGGCCAGCGACCGATAGATCAGCTTTCACCGACGCGAAAGTGCATCAAAGCGCGTCCTCAACTCCGCAGACCAATGATCGAATGGGTCGGCCAAGACGAACGCTTCACTATCAGTGATCGGGGACAGGTCCGGAAAAGCCAATCCTTACACATGCAGAAACCGAACAAAATAATCCATAAATTTAGTAGAAAAAGAACAACTGGTCTTTCTCCCTCGAATTGTCCTGCTTAGGCTGTGCCTCACGATCAAACAACGCATTCGCGGATCGCCAACAGCGCTCGCCGCCAACGCAACTCGACGCAACCCGAACCATCAGGACTTCTTTATGACCGAACGCTTTTCTTTGTTCTCCCTTTCCCGGCGTCGTTTGCTGACGGCAACGTCCGCGGTAGCAATTGCCGCTCTGGTCGTAACGGCAGGGCTCACTTCGGCTCAGGGGGCGGACAACCCGGTCAACGGCGGCGATGTCACCTTTCTCATCGACTCGTTGGGCGACACCTGGATCCCGAACAACAGCGCGATCTCGAGCTTCCAGGGCCATATCTGGGGCCACGTGACCGACAAGCTTCTCTATGTCGACGCCAACGGCAAGGTCAGCCCCTGGATCGCCGAGCGCTGGGAACAGAATGACACGGCCACCGAGTTCACCCTCCATCTGAAGAGCGGCGTGACCTTCTCCGACGGCACCCCGCTCGACGCGTCGGCAGTCGTGGCCAATCTCGACATCTGGTACGCCGGCCGCAAGAGCGAAGGCATCAACCCGATTGGCCTCTTCCCGAAGACCTACGACCATGCCGAGGCAATCGACGCGACCACGGTGAAGGTTTTCTTCAAGAAGCCGACGCTCGGCTTCATCCCGACGCTCGGCTACCACGGCTCGATCCTCATCTCTCCGAAGACCATCGCCGAACCTGCCAATCAGCAGGCTGACCTCAGCAAGACTTCCGGCAGCGGCCCCTATGTGGTCGATTCCTGGAAGGAGGGCGATTTCGTCAAGCTCACCAAGCGCAAGGATTATAACTGGGGTCCGGCGGCAGTTGGCCAGACCGGCTCGGCCCACCTCGATACGATTACCTACAAGCTGGTGTCCGAGCCGTCGCTGCGCGTTGCCGCCGTTCAATCCGGACAGGCCGATGTCGCCTACAATGCTTCACCGCAGGAGCTGGAGTCTCTGAAGACGGACGGCTTCACCGTCGCGACACCGCGCTACCTTGGCTTTGTGAACGGCTGGGCGATCAATACCAAGCTTGCGCCCTACGATGACGTGAAGGTTCGCCGGGCGCTCCAGGCCGGCATCAACCGTCAGGAAATCATCGACACCGTCTACACGCCCGACTGGAAGCTCGCCACGTCCTTCATCCAGAGCAACGTGCCGGGAGCGACCGACCAGAGCGCGCTTTTGGCCTACAATCCCGAGAAGGCCGAAAAGCTTCTCGACGAGGCGGGCTGGAAGAAGGGCGCAGACGGCATCCGCACGAAGGACGGCAAGCAACTGTCGCTGACGCTGAATTCCAACCCCTACCTCGCAACCTCGAAATCGATCGATGAACTGATTGCCCAGCAACTCGGCAAGATCGGCTGGAAGGTCGATATCAAGGCCTATGACGTCGTGACGTACGGCCAGAAGGTGAAGTATGGCGGTCCCGCAGTGCCGGCCTACGAGGTGACGCGCAGCTTCATCGACGCCGGCACCGTTGCCAGTATCCTGACGAATGCCAACAACGGCGAGAATTGGTTCGCCCTCGACGAGAGCGACAAGACGCTCAACGACCTGCGCGACAAGATCGCCAGCGCCGGTTCGATCGAAAGCCGCAAGCCTCTCCTGGATGAGCTCCAGAAATACATCCTCGATCAGGGCTACTTCATCCCGCGTACGCAGATCGTCCAGCGCATCTACGTGCAGTCTCCCAAGCTGAAGGGCGAGGTCTACAACGGCGTCGCCTATGCCAGCTACTACACGGCGACGAAGAGCGATTAAGCCCGCGCGTCAATCGAGCAACGCAAGGAGGTGACCGGCATGAGCAAAGCCTACCTGAACTACGCCGCAAAGCGCCTTGTGCAGGCGATCGTCGTCATCCTGCTGGCCTATGTCTTCACCTTCGTCGTCGTCAGCATCCTGCCCGGCGACCCGATCACCAACGTGCTGAACAATCCCCAGAACGGGTTCAGCCAGGAAGAGATCAAGGAGATCATCGCCGCGCAGGGGCTGGACAAACCGATCCCGGTGCAGCTGTGGACAGCCTTCTCCGGTTTCGTGACCGGGGATCTCGGCCTGTCGATGCGGACCAACCGGCCCGTGACGACACTGATTGCCGAGGTGCTTCCGTCGACACTAGTCCTTGCCTCCGCAGGTCTCGTCGTTGCACTTCTGCTGGCGGCGGTAATTGCCTATGGCACGCAGTTTCTGCCGAAACGGTTTGGCCAGGGCTTGCTGCGGGGCTTTCCGTCGCTGTTCCTGTCGGTGCCGAATTTCGTGATCGGCCTGGTGCTGATCCACCTCTTCGGTTTCCAGCTTGGCGTCTTTCGCGTGATTGAGCCCGACAGCGTCTGGGCGACCCTTTTTGCGGCGATTGCCCTCGGCATCCCGATCTCTGCGCAAATCGCCGAAGTGCTGATCGCCAACCTCGACCATGAGTCCGGCCAGGAATATGCCGCCGTCGCACGGGGACGAGGACTTGGGCAGATGCGCCTGTTCATCAAACACCTGCTCAAGCCGTCGTCGCTCCCGGTCATCACCGTCATCGCGCTGACGATCGGCGAACTGCTCGGTGGTTCGCTGATCACGGAGACGGTCTTCGGGCGTACCGGTCTCGGCAGCCTCGTACAGCGGTCGGTCAGCACTCAGGATCTGCCCGTGCTTCAGGCGGTCGTCTCGCTGGCGGCGGTGGTCTTCGTGATCGTCAACCTGATTGCCGATCTGACCTACCCGCTGCTCGACCCGCGCGTGAAACTTCTCGGCGGGGTCGAGCGTCGTCCAACCACGGCCGACGAAGGTTCCGTTAACATCTCCAACACGGTGACGTCATGACCCTCGCCTCCGCCTATTCGACCTCGCGTTTTGCGGCGATCGGCCGGCTGACGGCGCGGCCCATACCGCCAGTCGTCGCCCTCTCTTTTGCAATCGTCGCGCTCGCGATCGCCTGGTCGCTCGCCCCCAGCCTGTTTACGAGCGACAGCCCGGTCAACGGCGTTCCTGCCCAGAAGCTGCTCGGACCGAGTGCCGCGCACTGGTTCGGCACCGATCACCTGGGTCGCGACCTCTACACCCGCGTCGTCTACGGCACGGCCTCTTCGGTGGCGAGCGCGCTGATCGCCGTCATCATCGGCGTCGTCGCCGGCGGGCTCATCGGCCTGCTGGCCGGCTTCTTCGGCGGCTGGGTCGACACTGTGTTTGCCCGTCTGGTCGACGTGCTGCTGGCAATTCCGAAATTCCTGCTGGCCGTGATCGTCGTCACTGCGATCGGCTTCGACACCACGAACGCGGCAATCGCAACAGGCGTTTCGGCGGTGGCCCTCTTTGCCCGGGTGATGCGCTCGGAGGTCATCAAGACGCGGCAAGCGACGTTCGTCGAGTCTTCCTTCCTGCTCGGCGGCTCGCGCTGGCACATTCTGTGGCGTCATGTGCTTCCGAATGCGTCGCGCTCGGTGCTGCCACTTGCGGTGCTGCAATTCGGCGACTCGATCCTGGTGATCGCAAGCCTCGCTTTCCTTGGTTATGGCGACCCGCCGCCCGCTTCCGACTGGGGCCTGCTGATCTCGATCGGCAAGGATTACCTCAAATGGCCGTGGCTGGTTTACGCACCCGCCTTCGTCACGATCGCAACCGTCCTCTCTGTGAACAGGATCAGCCGATGGCTTCGCAAGACAGACTGACTGAGATTTTTGCTCACACCGACGCCACCGCATCCGCATCCCGACGATCGGCCTCCTTGCTGCGGATCGACGGACTATCGGTTTCCTATGGGGCGAACGAGGTCGTCAGCGATGTCGGGTTCGAGCTTGGCCGCGGCAAGAGCCTCGCTCTCATCGGCGAGTCCGGCTCCGGAAAATCGACGATTGCCCGCGCCGTATTGCGACTGCTCCCTGCCGGCGGAAAGGCTGCGGGCCGCGTTGAATTTGACGGCCAGGACGTGCTCGGGCTCTCGGAACCTCGTTTCCGGCCGCTCAGGGGACGTGCGATCGGCTTCGTGCCGCAAGACCCCGGCAACTCGCTCAATCCCGTGCGGACGATCGGCGCCCAGGCCATGGAGGCGGCAGCGCTTGTTTGCGAGCCCAATAAGGCAATCCGAAAGGCGCTCATCCTGGAGACCTTCGCGCAGGTTGGGCTGGACAACCCCCAGCGAGTGTACGGTTCCTACCCGCACCAGCTATCCGGCGGCATGCTGCAGCGCGTGCTGATTGGCCTTGCCGTCCTTCCGCGCCCGCTCCTGCTGGTTGCGGACGAGCCGACCTCGGCACTCGACGTCACCATACAGAAGCGCATCCTCGATCTGCTTTCCAAATTGCAGCACGAGCTCGATATCAGCCTGCTCCTCATTACCCACGATCTGGCGATCGCCGCGGAGCGAGCAGACGCACTGGTGGTGCTCAAGGACGGCCTCGTCCAGGAGGCCGGCAGTACCGCAGCAGTCTTCTCCGCGCCCGCTTCGGCCTATGCGAAGAAGCTGCACGCCGATGTGCCGGCCCTGAACCCTGATCGCTACCGTGCACTGCGCGACCCGGCCTTCCGTTTCCTCGGGGCCAAGTCCGACAAGGTCGCGAAGATCGAGGTGAGCGGCGTTACGAAGACATTCACGGTGGATGGTAAGGTTCTGACGGCCGTCAACGACGTATCGTTTGCCGTCCAGGCGGGTACGACCCACGCGCTGGTCGGAGAGTCGGGCTCTGGCAAGACGACTGCAATCCGATTGCTGCTTGGGCTTGAACAACCCGACACGGGCAAGATCGCGGTCGCCGGCGAGCGGCTCGACGGGCGCTCGCCTCAGTCGCTGCGCGCGGTATGGCGGCACCTGCAGCTTGTGTACCAGAACCCGTTCACGTCGTTGGACCCGACCTGGAAAGTCGAGGAGCTGGTGCGCGAACCGCTTGACCGGTTCGGGATCGGAACCCGTGAGGAGCGGGCAGCGTGGATCCGCGAAGCGCTGGCCAATGTAGGGCTCGGCAAGCCCCTGCTTTTGCGCAAGCCGGAAGCCTTGTCGGGTGGCCAACGCCAGCGCGTCGCCATTGCCCGGTCGCTGGTCCTCCAGCCGGATGTGATCGTGCTCGATGAGCCCACCTCTGCGCTCGACGTCAGCGTCCAGGCCGACATCGTCGAGGTGCTGCTTTCGCTCCAGGCCAGGCTCGGCCTGACCTACGTCTTCGTCTCGCACGATCTGGCCCTTGTTCGCCAACTCGCCCACACCGTCTCTGTGATGCAGCGCGGCCGCATCGTCGAACACGGCACTGTGACAGACATATTCGAAAGCCCGCAGCAGCCCTATACGCGCTCGCTGCTGGAGTCGATCCCATCCGGTGCCGCGCATATTGGGCGGATACCGCACCCACAGCACCGCCGGATCGTCAACCAGGAAAAGATTGCATGAGCATCGCTGCACCCGCCAGCACCCTGCCCGCGCCGTTCCGACCGAAGTTGCGGCTCGGCTTCAACACCCGGGTATCCTTCAATGACGAAGCCGGGCCGGCGCAAGGTCTGCGCGACGGGATCGAACTCTTCAAGGCGGCCGAACGGCTCGGCTACCAATCGGGTTGGGCCTACCAGCGGCATTTCGACCACTACCTGTCCTCGCCGCTTCCGTTCTTCGCTGCGGCAGGCCAGCACACAAGGCACATCACGCTCGGATCAGCCGTCATCCCGATGCGCTACCAGGATCCGATACTGCTCGCCGAGGCGGCCGGCACGACCGATCTGCTGATCGGCGGACGGCTGGAGTTGGCCATCTCGACTGGCGCCAATGCGGCGTTCGACGCAGTCTTCGGTGCGGTCGATACCGATGCCCGGACGGAAGCCAAACGTCGTCAGGCACGTTTCCTGTCTGCCATTGCGGGCGAAGTCCTCCATACCGTGGCTTCACCTGACCAGGGCGTCCCACATGGCGCCAACCTTCGTGTGACGCCGCATAGCCCGACGTTGCGCTCTCGCATCCGGCAGGGTTCGGCAAGCTTGAGTTCCGCGATACAGGCTGCCGAACTCGGGATCGGATTGATCTCGGGAACCGTGCTGCACGACCAGGCGCAAGACGAAACATTTGGAGAATATCAGGCGCGCATTATCGATGCTTACAGGAAAACGTGGCGCACAAAGTGGGGAACGGAAGCGCCAAAGGTAGCAGTGGCCGCCTCCATTCTGGTTGGAACGACGGCAGAACTCCGCGACAAGTATGCGGCGTATGATCTTGAGCGCCGAACGAAAGGGATTGGAGCGTCCCGCCCGAAAGGCGCGCTCGAGCCTGTCAGCCAGCCTCCCGGCATCCAGATCTCGCCGGTTTTCCAGGGAACGCCTGATCAGGTCATCGAGGCAGCTTTCAAGGATCCGGGTCTCGCGGCTGCCGATGAAGTGGTGCTCTTCTTGCCGCCGGCATTCGGCCTGGAAGAGAACATTCGCCTGCTGTCCGATCTAGCCGAAACGGTTGCTCCAGCCTTCGGTTGGTCGCCGGCACAATAATGGGATGGCAGTTGCTGTTTGAGAACGAGGCTATCCAAGAGCGGTTCAATTGCACCGACCATGCGGACACGTTGAACGGCCGAAACAAAATCGCGAAGGGATCCAAAAATGGGTAACAATCTGATCGTCGGCTTCTCGGGCAACCTTTCCCGTCCCTCAAGTACCAGGCGTTTCGTGGAGAACGTGACAACGTCGCTGGCGACGCAGGCCGGTCTATCGCACAGGGTATTCGACATCGAAGACATCGGCCCCTCACTTCTGGCCGCGAGGACGGTTGCCGACCTCGATGCCGAGGCGAGGACGGTGATACGATCGATCATCGAAGCCGAAGCGCTCGTCATCGGTTCCCCGACTTACAAAGGAAGCTATACGGGTCTGTTCAAGCACGTCTTTGATCTTCTTGATCCAGCAGACCTGCGCGGTAAACCCATCATTCTCACAGCGACTGGCGGCGGTGATAGACATTCTCTCGTGGTAGAACATCAACTTCGTCCGCTGTTTGCCTTTTTCGAAGCCTTTGTCCTGCCGACAGCAATTTATGCTTCGAGCCGCGACTTCAACGATGGCGAACCCTCAACGGCTATCATCGGTCGCGTAAATCAGGCGCTGGCAGAGGCCTCCTTCCTTGTGAAAGCTCGTTCAGCGACAGAAGCGATCGCGGCCGAATGAGCAATGCTTGCATGTCACCCTGTAGTTTAACCGCAGCAGAGCCAATTGACCTCCACGCGACCAACCGAGCCACGAGCGAGAATGCGTCCGCGATACCGCGCCGGACAGGATTGGCAAGGGTCCGGAAGTCATCAACATTGAGCTAGAGTCTGCGTGAAAACGGCTTCGGCTCTGAGTTCTTGCGAGTCAGCGGCCATAGTGCCGCCACAGAGTTCGGCCCAATCATGCTTGTATAACAAGCGGATGGCATAAAATGAGATTGCTGGCATTCCTCGCTGCGGCCCTTTTGCTGACGGTCTTTAACGCTCAAGCCCAGGTTTACGGGCCGTACGATGACTACGACGATTACGGCGGCTACTATTATGACGATCCATATAGCCCCTATCCGCCACCTTCCCCCTACTACCAGGCAACACCTCGATATCAGGCACCCTCGCGTGAGCGCAGGCAACGGTCGACACAGAGCGCACGGGGAATGATTGTGATCGCGACACGCGAGCATACGCTTGTCTACACGACGACATGGGGTGAACAGTTTGCCTACCCGATCGCCGTCGGACGCGAAGGCAAACAATGGTACGGATCCACGCGGGTTGTATCCAAACGGGCGCATCCCGAATGGCGGCCCACAGCAAGCATGCGGCAGAAGAATCCGAAGCTTCCGGCGGTCGTAAGGCCCGGTCCCAGTAACCCGCTAGGCACCCGAGCAATCTACCTTGCCGACGGACTGCTACGCATACACGGCACCAACGATCCCTCCTCCATTGGCACCAACGCGTCGAGCGGTTGCTTTCGGATGTATCGCGAAGACGTCGAGGAGCTTTACGAGATGGTGCAGCCGGGGACCCAGGTGATCGTCCAGCGGTAGTCGAATATCGCCTGATCAAACTGTTGGGGACTCGCCCCTGTCTTGGCAAATATCATGATCGGCAAGCAACTCTATGATCGCACTCGGCGTGTTCGCCGGACATCTTGTTCCAGATGCATCAGCGGCTTCAGGCCACCTCACGGCAGTATTCCGCGTCGATCGCGATCGATCCGTGGTAGTCAGTTTTGCGTCACTCGAATGCCATGCAGCTTCGCGCCGACATACTTTTCCACCGTGTGTTCCTTCCAGAATTATAGTTTGGTCACATGCCGAAAACCACGGCACCACCCATCAGGCCGGCGCCGGCGGCGGTGAGCAGCAGCCTTTCTCCTCCCGTAAACCGCCGCTCGAAATGGGCGACGGACAGGGAAAGCGGGATGGTCGCGGCAGACGAATTGCCGAAGCTCTCGATCGTGCGGATCGTCTTTTCGGGCGCGATGCCGAGGTTGCCGGAGACGGCGTCGAACATGCGCGCGTTGGCCTGATGCGGAACGAACCGGTCGATATCGGCCGCGACAATTCCTGCCTGCTCCAGCGCCCGCTTCGAGGTTTCGGTCATCAAGGCGACGGCGCGGGAGAAGACCTCGCGGCCGTCCTGCATGGTCATCAGGAAATCCTCGGCACTGGCTTCGGGAGAGAACGGCCGGTTGCTGCCCCCAGCGGGGATGTTGATCAGGCCATAGCCGCTGCCGTCCGATGCGAGATCGGCAGAGAGGAGGCCGCTTCGCCCATGCGTGCAGGGGACCAGCACCACGGCGCCAGCCGCATCAGCAAAGAGGACGGCGCTTGCCCGCTCGACAGGATTGATGCGGCGGCTCAGGATATTGGCGGCCACCACCAGGACGGCACGGCCATGCGCTCGCACGAAACCGTCCGCCAGCGTGAGCGCGTAGAGAAAGCCCGAACAGGCGCCGGCGAGATCAATCGCGCCGGATTTTTCCAGATTCAGCCGGTGGGCCAGCAGCGGAGCCGAGGGCGGCAGAAGATGATCCGGCGTCGAGGTCGCAAGCAGCGTCAGTGCGATCTCGTTGCGGGCGATCCCGGCATCGTCGAGCGCCATCCGTCCGGCTTCGGCGGCCAGGCCGCTCAGCGTCTCGCCCTCTTCGGCCCAATGGCGCGTGCGGATGCCAGTTCGCCGCTCGATCCAGCCTGTTTCGAGACCCAGGCGCACTTCGATCTCGGCATTATCGACGCAGCGAGCCGGCACGGCATGCCCGAAACCGGCCATACGGGAAGAACGACCCGACATCATCCTGCGCTCCCAAGAATGATCGAGGCGACCTCGTCTATGGCGTCATAGGCGCGACTGAGATCGACTGCCGTCACGCAATAGGGCGGCATCAGATAGATAACGTTGCCGAGCGGACGGATCAGCAGGCCGCGCTCGCGAAACAGCCGCCGCATGCGCGGGCCGGCCTCGGCGAGATAACCGCCTGAGGATACGACGAGATCGAGCGCCGCAATCGTTCCGGACTGCCGGATATTGGCGAACCGTTTGTCGCCCTCGAAACGCCGCAGGTTCTGCCGGTGCAGTGCTGCGAGATTTTCGATCCGTTCAAAGACCGGTTCGTTGCGCCAGATGTCGAGATTGGCGACGGCGGCCGCGCAGGCGATCGGGTTGGCGGTATAGGAGCTCGAATGGAAGAAGGTCTTGCGCCGGTCGGTGGAGAGGTGAGCATCGAAGATGTCGCCGGTGCAGAGGGTTGCCGCAAGCGGCAGCGCACCGCCCGTCAGCCCCTTGGATGTGCATAGGATATCGGGCGTGATGCCGGCCTGCTCCGAGGCGAACATCGTTCCCGTCCGGCCCCAACCGGTCATCACTTCATCGGCGATCAGCAGGCAGCCATGGTGCTGGGCGATCTCCTTCAGACCGGCAAGCGTGCCGGCATCATAGATCTTCATGCCACCCGCACCGAGAACTAGGGGCTCGATCACCAGGGCCGCCACCCGGCCCGAACGGCAGGAGGATTCGAACATGTCGAGCGTCAGCTGCTCGCGGCCAGCTTCGGGGAAGGCAAGTCGGTCGACGCCGAAGAGCAGCGGTTCATAGGCGGCGTTGAAAACGCCTCGCTCCCCGGTCGACATCGTGCCGATCGTATCGCCGTGGTAGCTCGCCTCGATCACCACTATCCGGTCGCGCGCCTCTCCCCTGTTGTGGAAATAACCGAGTGCCATTTTGAGCGCCACCTCGACCGAGGTCGAACCGCTGTCGGAATAGAAGACATGGCTCAATCCCGGCGGCGCGATCTCGATCAATCCCTCGGCCAATCGTTCGGCGGGCGCGTGCGAGAATTCGGCGAAAATGATCTGGTCATAAGCCTCCGTCGCCACCCGGATCGCCGCCATGATTGCCGGATGCCGGTGGCCATGGGTGATGACCCACCAGGACGAGATCGCGTCGAGAAAGCGATGACCATCCTCGTCAACCAGATAGGCGCCCTCAGTCGATGCGATACGTTTCATCGGCGGTTCGAGCGCATGCTGGGTGAAGGGGTGCCAGATAGCCGAGCGGGTCATGCGGGCACCTCCGCAAAGGAAGCGAGTTCGAAATTGCCGCGGAACACCTCGCCAAGCCCATCGGGCGTGATGTCCTGAAGCCAGGGGAGCCGACCGAGCGAACGAATGCCACCCATTTTCACGATAGTGCGCTGCGTTTCCTGGTTCTCGTCGCCGATGAAGGTGACGCCGAACACCGGAATGTTGCGATGCTTCAGAGCTTCGAGTGACAACAGCGTGTGGTTGATCGTGCCGAGCGATGTCCTGGCGCAAAGGATGACCGGAACCTGCCAGCGGGCAAACATATCGGCGAAAACCAGATCGTCAGAGAGCGGCACGAGCAGCCCGCCCGCCCCCTCGATCACCAATGGCCGGTTTGTCATCGGCGGCACCAGCCTTTCCGGATCGATCGCAATGCCATCCAAACGGGCTGAAAGATGCGGCGAGGCAGGTGTGGCAAGGCGATAGGCTTCCGGCAGGATGCGTGTGCCCGGCACGCCGCCGAGCCGCATTACCGTCTCGCTATCGCTCTCGTCCTCGAGCCCCGACTGGACGGGCTTCCAGTAATAGCCGTCCAACGCCGCAGTAAGGGCAGCGGCAAAGACCGTCTTGCCGATGCCGGTGTCGGTGCCGGAGATGACGAAGCGACGGGTCATGGCCTATCCTCCTCGATCGCCACGGCCAGCCGCCGGACCATGGCCGCAATCTGGTCCTCATCGACGTTCAGCGTGATGGAAATCCTGAGACGCGCCGTGCCGTCCGGCACGGTCGGCGGCCGGATCGCCCTGATGTCGAAACCTCCGGCGCGCATGCGCTCGGCGACCCGAACCGAGCGGGCATTGTCGCCGATCATCACAGGCAGGATCTGCGAACCGCTCGGGCTGATGCCGATCCGGGAGGACAATTGTTCGCCGGCGAAGTTCTTGAGGCGCTCCAGTCGCATGCGCTGTTCCGGCTCGTCGGCGATCATGCGCAACGCCTCCCGCACCCCTGATGCCATCAACGGCGACGGGGCGGTTGAGTAGATGAAATTGCGTGCGCGGTTGATGAGATAGTCGGCGAGGACAGCAGGCAGGCCGAGAAGCGCGCCGGAGACGCCGAGCGCCTTGCCGCAGGTATGCAGGACCAGAACATTGCCGCGGCTTTCCAGCCCCGAAGCAAGGCCGCGGCCGCCGGGACCGAATATGCCGGTGGCATGCGCTTCGTCGACGATGAGGAAGCCGTCGTGCCGGTCGGCGAGTTCGGCGAGCTCAGAAATCGGCGCTTGATCCCCGTCCATCGAATAGAGGCTCTCGACCGCGATCCAGGGACGCCCCTTGCCGCCGCCTGCGCGCCAGCGCCGGATCGCCTGATCGAAAGCGGCGACCTCATTGTGCGGCACGGCGACCGCCTCCGCCTTGCTGGCCGATATGCCGTCATGGGCGCTCGCATGGATCAGCGCGTCATGGACGATCAGGTCGTCGCGCTGCGGCAGCGACGAGAAGAGCGCCACATTGGCCGCAAATCCGCTGCCGAAATAGAGGATCTTCTCGACCCCGAAAAACGCAGCCGCTTCCGCCTCGAGCGCCTCATGTTCGGCATGATTGCCGCGCAAAAGCCGCGAACCACCTGCACCGGCTGGCACGCCCTTGTCGATCGCAGCTGATATCGCCGCCTTCAGGCGGGGGGCACTGGCGAGCCCAAGATAGTCGTTGGAGGTGAAATCCACGCCTTGCTGCAGGCTGAGCGTGCGCAATCGCGACTTGCGCTGAAGGCCCGCAAGTGTAGCCGCATAGCGGGCGAGCGCCTGCGAACTCAACGGGCTTGCTCCAGTTCCATCGGCTTCAGCCCGAGCCGGCTGAAGAGGGCCGCATCATGATCCTCGCCGGGATTTTCCGCCGTGAGCAACATGTCGCCGACGAAAATCGAATTGGCCCCGGCGAAGAAACAGAGGGCCTGCGTTTCATCGCTCATCTCGGTGCGACCGGCCGACAGGCGGACATGCGAGCGCGGCATCAGGATACGGGCGAGCGCAACGGTGCGGACGAAGTCGATCGGGTCGACCGGTGCGGCATCGGCAAGCTTGGAGCCCGGGATCGGGATCAGCATATTGATCGGCACGCTTTCCGGTGGTGCCGGCAGATTGGCGAGCGTCACCAGCATCGAAATACGATCTTCGGCCGTTTCGCCCATGCCGAGAATGCCACCTGCGCAGACCTTGATCCCGGCATCGCGGACATTGGCGAGCGTTTCCAGCCGGTCCTGGAACGTGCGCGTGGTGATGATCTCGGAATAATAGCGCTCGGACGTATCGACATTGTGGTTGTAGTAGTCGAGGCCGGCCTCGGCGAACCTTTCGGATTGCGCTGGCGTCAACATGCCAAGCGTCATACAGGTTTCCATCCCGAGTGCTTTCACGCCCTCGACCATGGCGACCAGTGCCTCCATGTCGCGCTCTTTGGGATTGCGCCACGCGGCCCCCATGCAGTAGCGCGTCGCACCGCCTTCCCTTGCCTTCTGCGCCTCGCCAAGCACGCGCTTGACTTCCATCAGCTTCGACGCCTTGAGACCCGTCGGATATTGGGCGGACTGGCTGCAATAGCCGCAATCCTCGGCACAGCCACCGGTCTTGATAGACAGCAGCCTGCTCATCTGAATGGCATTGGGATCAAAGTGCGCGCGATGGACCTGCTGAGCACGGAAAAGAAGATCGTTGAACGGCAAGTTATAGATAGTTTTTGCTTGCTCGCATGAGACGGGGATACCGGGCGGCAGCGCCACATTGTCCAACATTCAATTACCTCCCATTTGAATAGATAGAATCTAGTTTTATCTATAATTTTATGGACGGCAGCGTTTTGCAATAGCCCTGTGCGGGAATGTTGATCAGGTAAGCAACTCGAAAGAGAACCGACGGAGAGTGAGATGCTTCCATCGACACACCCATCCGAGCATCACTAGGTCGCTCCGCACCACACGGTCGCTGAATGCTTTTGTTTTCGAAAACGTGGAAAAATTCAGCTCGGCTCTGCCTTAGCCTTCAATGGCAAATGCCGCGCCCGTTGCGCCCGAGGCATACAGGATCGGCTTTTGGCCAATCCTCTGCACATGCCGATCCAGCACCACAATGGCCTGCTCGACTTTGCCCTTACGGAGATGGTCGACAATAGCATGATGATCGACATCAACCCGTGGCGCCCAGCCGCCGCGCCCGCTCACAAACAAAAGTCGCGATCCCACCATATGGAGATCGTCGATCGCTGCAAGCAGCCGCGGCATGTCGCAAGGTGCGAGCAAAAGCCTGTGGAACCGGCGATTCGCCTCGTCCCATTCGCGGATATCAACCGCACCGTCACCGGCAGTCATGGCTGTTTCCGCCTCATCCAGGATGAACGGAGTCAAATGCGGCGCAGCATGGCGAAGCGCAAGCACCTCCAGGGCAGAGCGCATGCGGGCAACCTCCTGAACCTCGGCGAGCGAAAATGACGCGACCCGCACGCCACGGCGCGCCTCACTCACCGCGAGCCCCTGTGCCTCGAGGCGACGGAATGCCTCGCGCACCGGCACATGGCTGGTGCCGAATTCTTCAGCGATATGATCCTGCCTGAGCCTGCTGCCGGGCTCCAGAGCGCCCGTAATGATGCGGTCGGCGAGAACGCGGCTGATGCGATTGGCGATCGTGTCTTCGGTGATCGTGGTCATGTTTTATAGATAATTTCACAGAGTAGCGCTGTCGAGGTCATAAGCAGCTCAAGACTATCCGACGAACAGGTCGGGAACGGCGTTTGGGCAAGATAGCTGGCGTCCTTGAGTGCAGATGTCCTTGATCCTCAGCTTCAGTTCGGCCTGCTCGCCGCACCCGGACTTATAGACAGAAAGCGACCGATTGATCTTCATCGTCGAGCAAGCGAACCGGATCCAGACCTTCGAGTCTGTCTTGATCATGGCACGTTGGTGATCAAGCCCACTGCCGAAAAGCACAATTGGCTGGCCACATCGTCCCGGAGCGTCGCCGCTCGCACCAAGGCATATATAAATAGTCACGTCAGTCGTTCCGACGGCCGGACGATACGATTACCAAAGTGATGCGTGCCGATTGACGTCCTTGTAAAGCAGATAGCGAAACCGGCCCGGTCCTCCCGCGTAGCAAGCTTGCGGGCAGAACGCCCTGAGCCACATAAAATCGCCGGCCTGGACTTCCACCCAATCCTCATTCAGACGATAGACGGCCTGTCCCTCAAGAACATAGAGTCCATGCTCCATGACGTGGGTCTCCATGAAAGGGATCACGGCGCCTGGTTCGAGAGTAACGATCGTGACATGCATGTCATGGCGGATGTCCGTCGGGTCGACAAAGCGCGTCGTTGCCCATCGACCGTCCGTATCGGGCATAGGGGTCGGCAGATGCTCGTCCTCGTGTGTGAAGATCGCCTCCGGCGCTTCGATCCCCTCGACTGACCGGAAAGCCTTCCTGATCCAGTGAAACGTCGCGACCTCAGCGCCGTCGTTTTGCAGCGTCCACGCACTACCGGCCGGCAGGTAGGCGAACGATCCTGGCCGGAGGCGATGTGTGGCACCGTCATGCTCGATCGACAAGCTTCCGGCAACCACGAATAGGGCCGCTTCAGCTCGGGAATCCGGCTCGGGCTTCGCGCTACCGCCGCCAGGCAACACCTCCATCACATATTGGGAGAAAGTTTCCGAAAAGCCGGTCATGGGGCGCGCTATGATCCATGCCCGCGTCTTGGACCAGTGCGGGAGGAGGCTGGTGACGATATCCATCATCACACCTCGAGGTATCACTGCGTAGGCGGTGGTGAACACCGCCCTTCCGGAAAGGAGGTCGGTCTGGGGCGGATGTCCGCCACGAGGGGTATGGTAGGAACGATTTTCCATCGATAAGACTCACCTGGGGTTTAAACAGTTTCGTCGGCTTCCGACATAGACGTTTGAATTCGCCCCGCTTCAGCGCAAGTAGAATGGCTTCCCTCCGGCGCTCTGAAGAGCCAGATCGATCGCCGTCATATCTGCATAGTTCATCAGCAGTCCATAAGTCGACGAAACATGGAACGGCGCGTCGGTCGAATGTGTCGTCACGACGCTGATCACCTCGTCCCGGAAGCCGAGATCGTGCAGCACAAGCCCAGCGACGACGCCGTGCGCCATCTGCATCGACATGGTCGAGCGCTCGACGCCCTCGGCCTTTGGTGAGAAGAGCACGAGCTTGTCGATGTCGTGGACGAAGAGGATCTCGTCGAGCAATTCCGGATCGAAGTCCCGCGAGATCAGCTTTCCACCTGCAGCGGCCAGGCTTCGACCGATCCTGACGACGTCGTTGGTGTGGGCGACCAGCGAATACGAAACGCCTGGGGAAACGGGTACGCTGTCGAGGTCGGGGAACTCGCTACTCGACCACATGATCGACCAGGCCTCGACGATACGGTCGATGATTGGTGCGGCGAGAGTGTCCAGTCCCTCCAGAGCATCCCTTACAGTGTCTCTATGGGAATCCCTGACCAGATCCTTCCGGTAGAAGCTCATCCTTCGTTCCTTTCGTTCGCGCCCGGAAAGGGCATGTCTACTTTCAGAATCCGGCAAGCCGCGCTGTCCGTGATGTAGAGGCTGTTCGGGTCCGCTTTTCCAAAGGCGATGTTGGAGGCGGAAGCTCCCTCGGGCACCTCGACGAAATGCGTGAGACGCCCGACCGCATCGAAACGCAGGACGCCAAGTCCAGGCTGCGCGACGACCAGACCGCCGTTGGCGTCGACTGACAGTCCATCAGGTCCCCCACCCCCGGAAAGATTGAGGAAGACACCAACCTTGCTGGTGCCGCCGTCTCTGAGGAATGGAAGTCGCCATATGGTGTTGGTCCGCGTCACCGCGACGAACAGACGGCTTCGATCCGGACTGAACGCCAACCCGTTGGGGCTTGGTATATTGCCGAGCACCCTTTCCAGCCTTCCCGTCGGGAAATGCCACCGATAGACAGCGCCGCTCGTCTCCTGCAGGCCGGACTGCCCCTGATCGGTCATGTAGACCCAGCCACCATCTGCCAACGTCAGGTCGTTCAGGCCGCGGAAGCGTTCGCCTCGGTATCCATCGACAAGAACGGCGACGCCCCCGTCCGGACGAACCTCCACCAGACCCTGCTTGTGGTCCGCGACGAGGATGCGTTCGCCCAGGATTTTCAAGCCGTTCGGCCAGCCCTCGTAGGAACAGTAAAGTTCAAACCTTCCGCGAGGGGTCAGCATGAAGATACGACCGAAGGGGATGTCCACCACGAAGAGGTTGCCATTCCTGTCGAAGCAAGGGCCTTCCAGGAAGGAACCTAGTGTCCGGCCACTGGCGTTCACATCGGACCAGGTGCTGGACTTTGGCTTGGTCCAGCGTTCTGGCAAGGTGGCATGAACCTCTGCCAGAAGGCGGACGGGCGGGTCGAGATAGAACATCAGCAGCCACTTTCTGACGTCGGAAATACTCTGCTCGACGCATGCGTAATGCGTCGATGCTTGAACCTTTTGACGTGGTTCAATAAGGGTTCACGGATCAGATGACGAAGGACGCGCAGTGAAACCCACGCAGAAGGAAGATGGCTCGAAAAGGCCTCGTTCGCTGGAGGCGAGGATCTACGCGATCTACTCCGATCTTCCCCCCGCGGAGAAACGCCTGGCGGACGTCCTGCTTCAGTATCAGATGGATCTACCGAGCTACACCGCCGGAGAGCTGGCGGAGAAAGCGCAGGTTTCAAAGGCGACCGCCGCCCGGCTGATCCGAACGCTCGGCTATAAGACCTATCCGGATGCGAAGCGGCAGATCCGCAAGGATCAGGACTGGGGATCGCCCCAGGCGGGCCTTGCCGACAAGGAGGGACTGCAATCACAATCGGTCTCCATCGCCAGAACGATGCAGATGGACCTCGACAATATTCGCACCACGGTCGAAGGGCTGCCCGAGAAGACCTTGGCGGACGTCAGCGACGCGATCGTGCGTGCGCGTCGTGTCTGGATCATGGGATTGCGCAGCGGCTACGGCCTTGCGCAACAGGCAGCACACTATTTCACACTGATGAAGAGTGACGTTCAGGTTCTCCCTGCCGGCGGTGCGAGCTATTCTCATGAAATCGCCTCCATCGCGAAGGGCGACGTCATGCTCGTCATTGCCTTTAGACGCCGTCCCCGACTACTGCCGACGATCATCCGCGAAGCACGGGCCGCCGGCGCAATCACGATCCTGATTACCGACCTCAGTGCCCTGGCGAGCGCAAAGGCCGCGAACCATGTATTGCGATGCCGTTGCCAATCGCCCTCCCCTTTCAACTCCTTCGTCGCGGCCCTGACCATCATCAACTACCTCGCTTGGAACGTCGCGACGGTCATGGGGGCGGAGAGCCTGGCACGCTACGAGAAGATCGACCGGCTCGTGAAGCTTCTGGACGACGTCTCCACTCCACAGACCACAACCGGACGCTGAAGCTTCAGCGAAAGCTTTCAAGAACGTCCACGCGGGTCGGACTAGCCCAAATGCCCCTTTTCGAAGAGGAGAGCCGGCAGTGGACCAATGTCTGCGCCAGGCCGACGGCAGCGCTGACACCATCGACGACAGGTATCTCGTGCTTCGTCTGAAGTTCGAACGCGAACTCCGCCATTCCGGCACATCCGAGAGCGATCCCCTCAGCGCCGATCGCGACGGCCTGTTCGATAAAGCCCGAGATCGTGTCGACAGCACGCGTCTCGGGATTTTCAAGTTCCAGTACCGGAATGTCGGACGCGAACACCTTGCGGCAGCGGCGTCCGAAGCCGTAACGAAGGATGTTGTCTTCGATCACCGGAGCGGACCTCGACAATGTCGTCACGACGCAGAAGCTGTGGGCGACAAGGCTGACGGCATGAAACGACGCCTCACCAATTCCGATGACGGGCCTCGTTGCGACCGCTCGCGCTGCGTCGAGACCGGTGTCGTCGAAGCAGGCGATGATGTGAGCGTCCGCCCCGTCCGCCTCGGCCGCGATGATTTCCCGCAGGAGGCCAGGCACCGAGAGTGCGCCGTCGAAGGGGCCTTCGATCGCCGCCGGTCCGACCTTCGGCTGGCGTCCAACGATCTCGGTGCCGGCGTCGGCGACGGATCGTGCCGCGGCTGCAATCCGCTCCGTCATCGAAGCGGTCGTGTTGGGATTGATGACTGCGATACGCATGGTCCGGGAATCCTTGCGTCAGAGGCTAGAGAACTGGCTGGTTGGACGGCGATCGATCAGCTCGGAATATGCGATCGGCTCCTCGGTCAGATGACCGTCGGCAATGCCGCGCTGCCATCGCGCATAAGCCGCCTCGTCGATCTTCGGTGACGTCCACATCCCGATCGAACGATAGGTGTTCGCGAGCTGGACGAGGAGATCGGCATCGAATTTCGGGAATGTCTCGGCAAGGAAACCGCGAAACCCGGTCGCATCGTTATCAATGATCCAGGTCATCGCCCGCCCAAGCGCCCGGGCGAACCTCGTCTGCAGGTCGAGGCGGTCGTCGTCGCTGTCGTCGGGCGCGTAATAGACGCTCCACGGCACGTTGCCGCCGGTGACGGCGAGCGGCGAGACGACGCGCGCCAGTCCTTTCATCTCCAGGCTGGCGGCGGACGGATAGTCGATTACGAGATAGTCACCCATCCCACCCAGGAAGAGATCGGACAGCATCTTCCCGTCGAGGTCCTGGACAAATTTCACCGATAACGGATCGACGCCGTTTTCGCGAAGCAGCATCTTGATGAAGAGCCCGACGCTTGCTCCATTGCTGCCCTTCATCGACACGATCTTCCCGGCAAGCCTTGCCCAGTCGAAATCTTCGGGCGCCTCGCGTCCCACGATGGCTAGAGGCGCACGCGCCGCGACCTGGGCAAAAGGCGTCAGTCGTTTGCCTCGTGCGAAGAACATCGATGGCACCCAGATGCCGCCGAGCGCTGCGTTGGCCTTCGCCGAAGCGATGTCAGAAAGGACAAGATCCCAGGGGGACGGGACGCTGGCGCTCACCGACAGTCGCTCGTCGGCGAAGAAGCCTTTCCAGCTTGCGACATATTCGGGAAGGTAGTTCAGGCTATGCCCGGTGGCGGAGATATGAAAGTTCTGCATCGTTCCCATCCTGTCTCAAGCCACCCGTTGGCCGGTGTCTTTGTCGAACCAGACGACGTCTTCCAGCCGGTAGTCGAGCGAGCATCTGGAACCGATGGCGAGCTTCGGGTTGCCAGAGACGCGGACGAACACGAGATCATGCTCCAAAAGCGTCGTTTCGGGGGCCTCGCCGTCGGTCAGCAGGCGGCAGCCGATGACCGTCTCGGCGCCGAGCCGTTCGACGACCGCGATACGCGCCGGGATCTTCCCCTCGCCCTCGGGCAGGAGCGTCAACTTCTCCGGACGGATGCCGAAGGTCACCTCGCCCTGCTTCGGGATCGGCGTCGAATGCGATGCGGCTTCGCCCCCTGACAGCGAGAGCTGGTTGCCTCTGGCATTCGCCGGAACGAGGTTCATCGGCGGCGATCCTACGAAGCGTGCGACGAATGTGTTTGCGGGCCGGTCGTAGATCTCGTCAGGTGTGTCGACCTGCTGGACGACGCCCTTGTTCATCACGATGATCCTGGTCGCCATCGTCATAGCCTCGACCTGGTCATGGGTGACGTAGACGAAGGTCTTCGCCACCTTGTGATGCAGGGCCGATATCTCCGACCGCATCTGAGTTCTGAGCTTGGCGTCGAGGTTCGATAGCGGCTCGTCCAGAAGATAGACCTGCGGGTCGCGCACAAGCGCTCGAGCGAGGGCCACGCGCTGTCTCTGTCCGCCCGACAAGCTCGCAGGACGCCGTTCCAGCAGCGTCTCCAGTTCCAGCTGTCGGGCAATCCGGAGCGTGCGCTCCGCGATGTCGGGCCGCCTCATGAGGTTCCGGCGGGCGACGCTGTTGACGATCGGCAGGTGATACCACTTGCGGAAACTGTTCATTACGAGCGGAAAAGCGATGTTCTCGCGCACGGTCATATGCGGATAGAGCGCATAGCTCTGGAAGACGAACGCGATGCCACGTTTCGTGGGTTCCCAGTCGTTGGCGACGGCGCCATCGAACAGGAGTTCGCCGGAGGTGATTTCGCTCAGTCCTGCGATCATTCTCAGCAGGGTCGACTTGCCGCAACCCGACGGTCCGAGCAGCACCAGGAATTCGCCGTCATTGATCTCGGCGTCGAAGGTTTTGATGACCTGATGGTCGCCGAAGCTTTTGGACAGGTTCTTGAAAGTGAGAGCAGGCACTGGATTATCCCTTTACAGCGCCAGCGGTCAGACCTGCGACGATCTTGCGCTGAATGAGGAGGAAGAAGACGATGGCGGGCAGGCTGAAAACGATCGCGGCCCCCATGACGGCGGACATCGGCGTCTCGTATTGGCCGACGAAGGACGCGAGCCCCACGCTTGCGGGCCACAGCGAGGCGTCCATGAGGAAGGTCGACGCGAAGAGGAACTCGTTCCATCCCGCGAAGAAGGCGACCACGGCTGCCGCCGCAATGCTCGGCATGATGAGCGGAAGGATGATCATCGTCAGCACGCTGAACCGCGGGCAGTTGTCGATGATCGCCGATTCCTCGATCTCGTAGGGCACGGAGTCCATCGCACCCTTCAGGATGAAACATGCGACTGGCAGCGAGAACCCGACATTGGCGAGGATGAGCCCGAAGAGACTGTTCAGCAGGCCGAAGGTGATGAACATCGCGTAGAGCGGAACGAGGATCAGCGCCTCGGGAACAACCTGCGTCATGAACAGGAGGAAGCCGACGAATCCCTTGCCATGAAAGCGGAAGCGGCTGAGGGCATATCCTGCGAGCGAGCCCAGGGTGAGGCTCAGAACGGTTCCACCGGAGGCGATCAACAGCGTGTTGATCATCCAGCGACCGAGGGGGACCTCGCCGAGCTCTCTTGTCAGTTCGCCGACGTTTTGAGGCTGGGGCCAGATCACCTGCCCGGTACCGTAAAGTTCCGAATTGATCGATAGAGCCGTCGTCAGCATCCAGTAGACGGGAAAGCCCGCATGAAGGATCAGGACGCCGATGAGCAGGTAGCGGAGAGTTTTGAGGGTTAGCTTCTTTGTCGACATCAGCGGGTCATCCATTTCATGCGGCGCCGCTCGGCAATGTAGTGAAGCGCGGCGATGATGAGCGCGAGAACCAGCCCGACGGCACCATAGGCGCTTGCCATGCCGAGCTCGTGCCCTTCGAATGCGACCTGGCGGATCTTGACCACGAGCGTACCGGTGCTTCCCAATGGGCCACCGCCCGTGAGAAGGTAGATGATGTCGTACCGGCGGATCGACCAGACGGCGACGAGCAGGGCGGCCAGTTGGATCGACGGCCGAATATGGGGAAGCGTGACCGCCCGAAACGTATTCAGTCCGTCCGCGCCATCGATCTTGGCGGCTTCCCGGACTTCTCCAGGCACTGACTGTAGTGCGGCAAGGACGACGAGCATGACGAAGGGCGCTACCTGCCAGACTGTCACCGCGAGCACAGAACCGAGCGCATAGTCCGTGCTGGTAAGCCAGGCGAAACGACCGAGACCGAGCGCTTCCGTGACACGGTTGAAGATGCCGGACCGCTCGTTGTACATCCACAGCCAGATCAGCGACGCGGCAACGCCCGGCACCGCCCAGCCGAACAGGAGGATAGCCCGCACGACGGTTCGTCCCCTAAACGGCCGGTCGATGGCAAGTGCCGAGATCACGCCAAGCGTAACGCCGAGAATGACGGTGAGCGCCGTGTAGATCAGCGTCACCTTGAGCGACAGATAGAAATTCGGATCGTCGAGAAGCCGTTCGTAGTTCCCGAGGCCGATGAACCGGCCTCGGTTTGGATTGACGATGCGCGTGTTGGTCAGGCTCATGTACATCTGACGGGCTAGCGGCCAGAACATGAAGACTGCCAGGTAGATCATCGGCGGCAGGATGAAGGCGTAGGGCAGAAATCGCGCCAGGCCACTGCGTTTCTTGGAGGCGGTCATGGTCATTTGATCACCCTCTTGAACGACGCGTTCATCAGAACTGTGTATCGACGCTCTTCTGGGCCTCGGCCAGCGCCGTCTTCGGATCGGTATTGGTGAGAAGCACCTTTTCGACCGCCTGCATGACGAAGCGCATGATCTGGGGCGTTTCGACCTCGTGCCCCTTGATGAGCGTACTCCTGGAGGTTTCGGCGAGCTTTGCAAATTCCGGAACCCAGGGATTGGCGTTCGAGAAAGCCTCGTCTACGGGCACGTCGGTCGCCAGAGCGTCCGGGCCGGATGCGCCTCTCAACGCCTTCTGCCCGTCGGGACCGACGAGCCACTTCACGAAGGCCAGCGCCTCCTCCTGATGTTCGCTGTGCGAGCTGACGCCGACGAAGATCTGCTGATGGGCACCGGGATGCGTGAACGGCAGCGGCGCTGCACCCACGTCCGCGGACGGGAGCGCACCCCCCGAAGCGATGTTGAGCGTGCCGCCCGAATTGTCGATCGAGAAGGCAACATGCTTTTCCTTGAAACGCGTCCGTTGCGTCGGCATGCTGTCACCGACCGGAACGATGCCAGAGTCGTAGACTTTCTTGAACGCCGCGACGGCGGCCGCCGCCTCCGGCGTGTCGATCGTCAGCTTTCCGTCGGCATCCACCCAGTTGACCCCATATCCGTAGGCCCAGTTCTGGAAATCCATGAACCATCCCTTGAAGTCGTTCATCTGGTGGCGGGCGGTAAAGCCGATGACGCCGGGTGTCGCGCCGGAGACCGTCTTGGCGGAAGCGATGAGATCGTCGATCGTCTTCGGAACCTCGGCCTTCGCCGTATCGAGTATGGCCTTGTTGTATATGAGAGCGTAGACGGCGCGCTGCCAGGCGACGCCGTAACGGGTTCCGTCGATGACGCCGTTCTCGTTCGTCTTGTTGAGGTTGACGCCGGCGACCGCGTTATCGAGGGGCACAAGGAACCCGGCATCGGCGATTGAGTAAAACAGCCCTTCCTGCATCATGGCGATATCGGGGCCCTGCCCAGCCCCCATTTCCGTCGTGATCTTGTCGTCGAACTCGGACGCCGGAATGGCCTCCTGTTCGAGCGTGACGTTCGGATTGACCTGCTGATATTTCAGCATCGCGTTCCAAAGGTTCTTGCCGCGCAGAGCGTCAAGCCATTGGGAGTTCGCGAGCTTCAGCGTGACCTTGTCGCCCGACTGGGCGTAGCTCGCGCCGACATTGAGGCTGAGTGTCAGGCTGACGGCAGCGACGGCGGTCAGCAAGGCTCGGCGATGAATTCCTGACATCATGTTCGTTCTCCTTCTGGGGTCGTTTTTATTATTCATTCCATCCGGGATGACCCGGTTTACGCATTGATCCTGTGGACGGCCAGCGGCGTGTGGTGGCTGAGGTTTTCGGCCCCATCGGCGGTCACCAGGTAGCAGTCGCCCACGTTGCAGCCTGCCACCTCTGGTTCGAGCCACTGCGAGTGCAGGACGAAGGTCATGCCTTCGGCAAGTTCGTCGTGGTTGTTGGACTGGATATTGTAGGGCGTCATCTTCGCCATCGACACCGAGTGGCCGACGTTCGGGTTATGGGGCCCGAGTGTCGCGGGGTAGACGTGCATGAGCTTGCGTCCCTGACGTTCCCAGTCCTCCTCGACGACGTGCTTGCGGGGGATGAGACGCGGCTTGCCGTCGTCGCCGGCGGCCCAGTTGTAGGGCATGTCGCGGCTCTCTGCAGACGACAGATATCCGCGGGAGATATACGGCTCGAACGAGGCGTTCGCCAATTCCGAGATCAACGCGCCCGGCCGGATGAGAGAGGCAGCCTTCTCCACGCCCTCCCTGCACATCTGCAGGACTTCCTCCTGCTTGTCGGTAATGTCGCCGACGGCAATCATTCGCGCGATCTGCGCAGTGTAGCCCTGGTAGATCACCGCGGAGATGTAGAGGTTGATCAAGTCGCCGGGACGAACGACGTGACCGTAGGGCTTGCCGCAGTGCGTGCCGTAACGATTGATGCCGATCTGGTATCCGTCTCCCGTTTCGCCGCCGCGCGACATCTGCGCATAGGTGAATGCCGCATAGATTTCGAAGTCCGTGACTCCGGGGCGGGTCACATGGTGGGCGGCTTCAATCCCGATGCTGGCGAGCTGCGCGGCAGCGCGCACGACAGCCTGCTCCTTCGGCGATCTGACCTTCTGCATCCGCTCGACGATTGCATGGGCGGGAACGAACGAGCTCTTCGGCAGCCGGGCCTTCAGTCCGTTCCAATAGCCCGACGACGTCGCATCTCCGATGAGACCGACCTGCGCAACGGAAAAACCTTCCTTCTCAAGAAAGGCGCCCACAGCCTCGACCACCTTGTCGACAGTCTTGCCTGGACGATTATAGGTCTCCCTTCCCCAGGTCCCTACCTGCCAGATGTCCTCCACCAGCACCGGCTCACCGGCCGGAGGCAAAAGGACGGAGCTGCTGAAAATCGAAAACAGCGTCAGAGGGCGGTCGTCATCCGTCGGGATCACGAGGATGCCTTCGCGGGCCCAGTCGCAGATGTAGCGGAGGTAGGAATTGGAGACCTTGTAGGAGCCGATGGAGTCGGCGTGGACGAGTACGACATCATGGCCGGCGACGACTGCTTCGCGACGAATGCGGCGCAGGCGGTCGACGAACTCGCTCTCCGGAAGCGGTCCGACCGGCTGGAATTCGAAACTGGGTTTGAAACCATCGAGAAGCTTCTCGAATTGCTTGCGCTCTCCCTGGTCCCGAATGCTGTCCGATCGATTCAATGCGCTCATTGGTCTCTGCTCATGAGTTATCACTAATGAGCCAAGCTTATCGCTGAAATTTTTTTTGCAAATAGCATCGGGAGTCGAAATCGGTTCAATATGCCCAATTCTTATGCATATGAAAAAAATTGTGCATACCGACTAAAAAAAGTCTGCATCGTCTGCGGGCGCACCGATGAGCCAGTCAACGCAAAAACACGATGTTACCGGCATTTTCGGCCCGGATCGATGAAAAAAAACCGTCATCGGACGCTGAAAAATCTGCAGCGGCCAACAGGAAAATGCCCAGAATCTCGGCGCGCGACCATGAATGTTCGCCTGAAAGTTATTTTTCATGTGAGTTCGCGATAGCGTTCGAAAAGCCAATCGTGGAAATCCGCAACCGTTTCCTTTACAATATACCCAAAGGCGCGGCGGCGCTCGAACCAAGTCACAAGGCGAAGTCATTCTTGAGTGGGACTGCTCGGATATGACCGTCTGGACAAATGAGAGCCTACGACGAGAGATCGCCTCGCCCACCCCTCACCCGGCCGCACCAGCGATCGCGCAATATCGATGATGTCGTCGCGCGAGGCCGTCGGATCTTCCCTGTTCCAGGCGGGACCGA